>CALAVD010000119.1 GCA_937892085.1 uncultured Prevotellaceae bacterium | reverse complement strand
CACGACGCTCTTCCGATCTAACTACGGCTATAGCTTGCGATATCATTGTGGCAATAGCAGCACCACGCACACCCATATCCAACAAAAAGATAAAAATAGGGTCTAAGATTATGTTTGATGCCACTGCTACAATCGTAGCTATCATCGATTCATTGGGATGACCTGAAGCGCGGAGAACATTGTTGAGCCCGAAATAAATATGCGTCAGAACATTTCCTATCAAAATAGGAACCATGTAATCATGTGCATAAATCAGTGTTTGCTCACTCGCACCGAATGCCGTGAGTATGGGATCTAACCAGTATAGACCCACTATCGTTACCATTGCGCTCAGCACTATATTGAGCACTATTACATTGCCAAGTACTCGCCGAGCCGACTCATACTCTTTCTGACCAAGCTTAATGGCTATCAGCGAACTCGCTCCCACGCCCACAAGTGAACCAAAGGCCGCACATATATCCATAAAAGGTTTGGCTACTGTCAGTCCTGACAATGCCACTGAGGCACGCGCGCCTGGCGGCTCGTTCATCTGACCATATACCAGGGTAGCCTGGCTCTTCTTCAACTCTTCAGGGTCAACCAGCGAGAGGTCCCACTTTCCTTGGGCCATAGCCTCCTTGAACTTCTCGCCATAGCGGATAACGCCCGACTCGATCATCTCGCGGATGAGGTCATTACCTTCACGGGTACGCTCTCCTACTCCGGCAAACACCGAGTATCCGTTGTGTCCTTTGGCAATGTTGTTGATAAGCTCCATGATGAGGACGGTCTTTCCTACACCGGCACCGCCGAACAGACCAATCTTGCCACCCTTCATGTAAGGTTCCAAAAGGTCAATCACCTTAATACCTGTCGAGAGCACCTCCTTGCGAGTTGACAACTCCTCAAACTTAGGAGCCTCGCGGTGAATAGGATAGGCTCCCTGCATGTCGAGTTGTTCCATGCCGTCGATAGGCAGACCGATAACGTTGAGCATACGACCCTTGATCTGGTCGCCTGCTGGCATCTGGATGGGAGAACCCATCGGCACGGCTTCAAGTCCACGCTGAAGGCCGTCGGTATTATCCATAGCAACACAACGCACGGTGTCCTCACCGATGTGCTGCTGCACCTCGATGACAAGGTCGCGGCCATCGGCACGCTTCACAACAAGAGCTTCGTAAATCTTTGGGAGCACCTTCTCTGCATCTTGCCCTTTGGTGTCAAAATAAACGTCTATAACAGGGCCGATAATCTGAGAGATACGTCCAGTAATCTGTGACATAAGCTTCTAAAAAATTAAGTTATTCGAATATTTTACTTATTTGCTTGCAAAGTTAACATATTTTTTGTAAACCACCAATTTCTCAATGATAATTTTCAAGAAAAAATATCTAGTTTAAGATAAATTTCTATGATATAATTATTGATGGGAGGTATAAAATGAATTACTGGACAAAACTTAGTGTTGAGTTTGCTCAACAAAGAAATTATTTGGATGAATTATTGGTGATTCTTTTTTTGTGTTTGAAAATGAATAAGGCTGATTAAATCCTAATTTTATTAGGAGTTAGGGAGAATCATGCATATATTTGCAGAAAAACTATAAGTATGAAACCGTTGCGATTGATAATGGCGGCCCCGCCCGCGGCGCTCTGCCTGGCTGCGCCGGGGCAGAGC
>CALAVD010000118.1 GCA_937892085.1 uncultured Prevotellaceae bacterium | reverse complement strand
TCGTTTTCTCACAACCCCCATTGCCCTGTATGTCAATCTCAAGGCGACCAAGCAGGTGGGCAAGCACTTGAAGATTGCCGTTTTCGCCAACCGCCTTATCGACTATCTTCCCGACTACAAGTCTAATGGTCTCACTGTGCGCCGCACCAGCGACCCCTACTTTGGCATGGAGCTGAATTTCTCGTTATGAGAAAACGAACTGACGAGCAAAAAACTAAAAACTAAGTAAGAACAAAAAACTAAAAACCGAAATGGACAAAAAGATATTTTATACAGCATTTATGTGTTTGGTGCTGTTGCTTTTCTCCTGCGATGACAAGTTGGGCGATATCGCCTCAACGACATCGCTGCCGGTTCATCTCAACATCACAATGCCCGCCGACCTCGACGGTGCGGAGACAGGAGAATTGAGCGATGAGGTTTTTGAAATCAAGAATGTGACTACCGGGCGTGTGACCACCTATACTTCGCGCAACGACATCAATCTCCCGCCGGGACTCTATGATGTGTCTTACAATGCCGTCGTTAGTGTTACCGATGCCAATGGCAATGTGGCGGTCAAAAACATCATGGCGTTTGCCCAAAGCGTGGAGATAAGCACCACCGGCAGCACCATCAACCTTAACACCTATTTGTATGTGCCAACCGATGACTTCATCATAAGCGAGGTGTTCTTCACCGGCACGCTACGTCCCACAGGCAACCAGTATTATGGTGACGACTATGTGAAAATCTACAACAACACCGACCATGTGCTATATGCCGACGGACTCACTTTCCTCGAGTCGAAATTCACCACCACGCAGAAGTATAACTACCGTGCAGGCCATCTACACCATTCCTGGCAGTGGCACTGACTATCCTGTGCAGCCAGGTGAGGAATTGATAATATGCGACACCGGCATCGACCATCGGGTCGCCAACGAGAACTCCTTTGACCTGAGTCATGCCAATTTTGAGTGGTATGACGTTTCTACGTCGCCCACCAACCTCGACATTGACAGTCCTACAGTGCCAAATCTCGACAAGTGGTACTGCTACACCCTCTCGTTCTTCCTGCTGCACAACCGC
>CALAVD010000117.1 GCA_937892085.1 uncultured Prevotellaceae bacterium | reverse complement strand
GACGACGATGGTATTGACCTGTTCCAGGCTCTTGGCAAAGGAGAATTCTTCCGCCTTAGGATTTGCTAAATAATAATTGCTTATTTTGGTGAACCGTGCTATAATTTCCTCAGAAGAAATTCTGAGGAGGAATTGCTGTGAAACCATCAATTGAAGCTCTTGATCAACTTGTTTTGCTAATAAATAACCGCTTACCAGAAAAGGACAAAAGGATTCTTCTTGGTGCTGTTGCAAAAGTATATGGTCATGGCGGTGAAAAACGTGTCAAAGATCTTACTGGCATGGCGTTCTCTACTTTACATAGGGGTAAAAATGATGCCGAAAGAGAGATGACACCCGCTGTCTGCACTACTGAGATTTCAGAGACTACAACCGATTCCACTGAAGACAACAATTCCTCATTCAACGATGAGAATCAGCGTGCAAAACACACCGGAAGTAAATTGAAGGATCCCACTAAAACTATGGATGGCAGGGATCGTCAAAGGAAAGTCGGAGGTGGAAGGCCTTCTGTTTTGGACGTTTATCCTGACCTTCCTCAGCATATAGACCAACTTATCAATTGGCGTGCACCGACGTTTGGATCACCAATGGGCGGCCCGATACGAATCGATAAGGCAATGAGCGAAAGGAAGATTGCCGAAGATCTCATGAAATATTGGAACGAGAATGTCAGTAGCGTCTCATTGCACTACTTGCTCCCACAACTGGGCTATTCAAAGATGGTCAACCAGAAGGAAAAGCAGGTCGGCAGCGAAAGCCCCTGGAGAAACGATCAGTTCCTATATATTGCGGAGATCTCTCAAGAGTTCATGAAGACGGGAGATCCCATTATATCGATAGACACCAAGAAAAAAGAAAAGGTCGGGGAATTTAAAAACAACGGCAAGGAATGGTGCTTGAAAGGACTGCCCCGAGAAGTTCTTGATCATGATTTCCTTATAAAAGAGCTTGGACAAGTAGCTCCCTATGGAGTATATGTCGTGAACGATAACACCGGATTCGTTAATCTTGGCATAGACCATGACACCAGTGAGTTTGCCGCAGAGAGCATCTGGAGGTGGTGGAATACACTGGGGAAAAACTCTTTTCCTGATGCCAGTCGAATATATATCAATTGTGATGGCGGCGGTAGCAATGGCGCCCATCGACGCGCATGGAAAGTAGAACTACAAAGTTTTGCAGATAAAACAGGATTGACAGTCGTTGTGTCACACTATCCGCCGGGAACAAGCAAGTGGAACAAAATAGAACACAGGATGTTCAGCTATATCACAAAAAACTGGGAAGGCAAACCACTTGTATCAGTTGAAAACATCATCAACCTGATTGAAAGCACAACAACCAGGACGGGACTCTCGATCAAGTGTCAGCTCGATACCAACAAATATGAAATCGGTTCTGTAGTTACAGATGGAATGTTAGAGCGAGTGAAAATTACTCCTCGACTTCCTCGTGAAGATGAAGAACCCGATTGCACAAAGCAACTTGCAATATGGAATTATACAATCCAACCAAGAACCACGAAAGAACAGGAGATTGCTGCCAAATTGGATGAGTCAGAAATACTCGCCGAAAAAAACCGGGTTAAAAGGAAATACACAAAGAAGTCAAAAGGCTCAAATTAAGCACTTGTTTACAAGTGGACCCTTATAGCAAGAGAATACATAACCCAGCAAAATACCGCAGGCAATTGTGTCATAGTAGCCATACGGCGCATCCTGCAGTGTTCCCCAAAGATCACTGAGGTTGACTTTGCTCCCTGATTCCATCTGCTGTTTTACAAGCCTGGCAAGTGCAGCCACACTGTCCTTCGCCCTGCTACCATTGACATTTGACATATCCTCAATGGAAGTAAGTTCCAGAACACCTTCGTTCTGTAAGGAATTCAAAACATTTTTCAGTTGGCTGTTGCCTGTACTTCAGATCGGAAGAGCGTCGTGTAGGGAA
>CALAVD010000116.1 GCA_937892085.1 uncultured Prevotellaceae bacterium | reverse complement strand
CCTGCTGGCCCTTCTCGCCGTGGATGATGGCGGTGCCGGTGTCTTGGCACAGAGGCAGCTGTCCCTTTACCGAAGTCTCGGCATTACGCAGGAAGGTGAGTGCCACATATTTGTCGTTCTCGCTCGCCTCAGGGTCGCTCAAAATTTTAGCTACTTGCTCGTTATGAGCACGGCGTAGCATAAACGACACGTCGCGGAAGCACGCGTTGGCAAGCATTGTCAATGCCTCGGGCTCGATTTTCAGGATTGGTTTGCCTTCAAACTCCCCCACGCTCACGTGGTCTTTGGTGAGAAGGTAATACTCGGTCTTGTCCTCCCCAAGCTGAAACATGGGGGCATACTTAAACTCAGGAGTGTTAGCCATAAGAAAAAATAGGTTATATATTAGTCATTTTTATTTCAACAATGCAAAGGTAGTGCTTTTTTATATATAACACAAATTTTTCGTGAAGCGGTGCCTCACGACCTGCTGACTGGTTGCGACTGTGCAATCAATCCTATCGCTTTAAATAGCCAAGTTAGGTTTCCTGGTTGTTGCCGCTCAATCAGTCAATAGGTTGCAAGACACCACCGCCTTGCGAGTGGTTTTAGCGTTTTGTCTTCTTTGTGCTGTTCTTGCTTTTCTTAGTTGTGGTAGATTTGCTGCTCTCGGCACGCATGTATTGTGTCGATACCCAGCCCTGGTCGTAGCCACGTTCATGATAGGCATTGACGAGCGCATAGCCATTCTTGGTGGGACCCACATACATCATTCTCGTGCCCTTGTAGAGGAAAATGGGCTTTCCCTCTTTTGGACCAAAGCTATAAGTCACCGGTTCGTAGCTCTTTCCAGGGCCTATTCTGAGATACACGCTGTTGCCTGTGCACACATAATACTTCTGCGCATCTATCGCCACAAAAGTAAACACTAATAATAAAATTAGAAATAGTCGCTTCGTGGTTGTTACTTGTTAATAGTTAATGTAATGGTGGGTTCTATAAATTAATAAAATGTTGAGATGGGTTCTTGGCTGTTTTTGTTTCTTTTCGGCATCTGCTTCGTTAAATCCTTGCAACATAGCCCGCTATGCCGCTGCTGCTTTAACTTCGCATCTTCTCGAAAATAAATCAAAAACACCTCAAGTTAATTTATAGAACCCACCTAATAATTATTGTAGATTGCAAAATCAGCTATATTATTTTATTATTCCAAGTTTTCATGTCCAAAATAATGATTATCTTTGCACTAAACAAAATTAACAAAAACTATATTATCATGGTAAAAGTCAATGATATAGTGCGCTTTCTCAATGATGTGGGAGGCGGCAAGGTGACCCGTGTAGAGGGCAAAATGGTGTATGTAGAAGACGAGGACGGCTTTGAGCGTCCAGCCCTCGAGAAAGAAGTGGTGGTGGTTGACACTGCCAAGCCGCATCATGCCACCTACGAGAAACCGCTCGTGATTAAGAGCAAACTCGTGGAGCCCGATGTGCCTGAACCCAAGCCCGAGCCCAAACCTGTGGAGCCGGTCTTTGAGACCGAAGAGGGCGAAATCCTCAATATCATCCTCGCATTTGAGCCTCGTGAGATAAACCACCTAAATACCACCACGTTCTACTCGATGCTCGTGAACGACAGTAACTATTTCCTGTATTTCGCCTACATGACGCGTGGCGACGAAGACCACGAGTGGACGACACGCTATCACGACATTGTGGAGCCTAACACCCAGGTGCCTCTCGACGAGTTTGGTCACAACGACCTCAACTCAATGACGCACGTGGCGGTGCAGTACATCGCTTTCAAGCAGGGCAAGTGCTTCAAGCTCAAAAATCCCGCCTTAGTGCAGCTGCGCCTTGACGTGACGAAGTTCTACAAACTGCACTGCTTCCATGAGACCGAGTATTTCGACATGCCAGTGTTGCAACTTGACATCACCCGCAACGACTTGCCCACCAAGCCGCTACGCATCGACAGCAGTGCCCTCGAGAACGCTATGCGCGACAAGCGTCGCCGCGATGAGCGCCCTCAACGCAAGCCCAAACCTGTGCACAAGAAAAAGATGGAAATCATCGTTCAGGACCTGCACATGCATGAGCTGGTGGATAACTTGGCTGGTTTCTCTAAGGCCGACATGCTCAACTATCAGCTCGCCAAGTTCTGCGAGGTGATGAAGGCCAACGAGGACAACTTAGGGCAGAAAATCGTCTTCATCCACGGCAAGGGCGAAGGGGTGCTGCGCAACGCCATCCTCAAAGAGCTCAAGCGCAAGTGGCCCGCCTGCACGGTGCAAGACGCCAGCTTTCAGGAATATGGCTTCGGCGCAACGCAGGTCACCATCCACAAGCATTAAGGCTGGTTCCAGAAATTGTTGATTTGTAAAAGGAAAGAGGGTGTGCACACCCTCTTTCTTACTCGATTATAAATTCAATTTGCTTAATTCGCCAAGCAAGATGCTTTTAGGAATAATGTGCGCGATGTGGTTTTGTCGCTATTTTAAAAGTTTCTTAACGGCATTGTGAGAGCCATCGTTATAGGTAGTGACAACAATGTTGATTCCTGAGAAAGGAGTGGTGCTCTCCACGCCCATCATGTTGACATATTTCACGCCTGTCGCCTGCTTGTCACTGTTGACGCTGCTGATGGCAGTGTTGGAAAGGTCAAGAGGATTGTCAAGTTCTATATATACGTCTGAAAATAAATTCATCGTATATGCGCCATTGGTGTTGAAGAAGCCGGCGTTGCCAAACCCGATTGTGTGAGCATCGATAATTCTACCTTCCACCACATTATTATCAGGTGCAACATTCTCATCGGTCTGTCCTTCGGCAATAGAAATCGCCTTTAAGAAATAGTCGGCGTCAGCTTTATCCTCAATTTGCTTGAAAGCTACAAACTCGGGGTCGGAATGCATTTTGTAGTTCTGGCCATCGAGCTCAAACTTGGCTGAGCAGCCACCATAATTGTTGAAGTTGTAGATGTAAACGTCGTTACTTTCTTGTTCAACATAGACATTGCGAAGTTCTTCGCCCTCCATTGTTCCCCATCCATCGTTGAAGAAGCCCCATTCAACAATTGCTGCATGAGCATTAGGAGCAACAATCATAGTGGTTACGTCGGCAGGATAGAGATTGCCAAGATTCTCGCTGAAGTAGGCTGTGGTCTTGATAGCATTCCAAGCATCGAGTGTGATCTTGCCGTTCTCGTAGGTGCCTGTGATGCGGTCATTGTAGGCCTCCATGGGAGTCTTGTTCTTGCTTGCTGCGGGAACAACGAGATAATAGACTGTCTCGTAGGTGTTTTCGTCATAGCCCATAAAGGTCTGTGCTGGAGCATAAACGGTGTCATCCTCGTTGAAGAACACACGCAGTGAGCTGTAGCCCTCAAAGTTGTTGAAAGTGATGGAACCATCGTCGTTGAGAGCGGCACTCATGTTCCAGCTATCCATGACGGTAACTGCGGC
>CALAVD010000115.1 GCA_937892085.1 uncultured Prevotellaceae bacterium | reverse complement strand
ATTTCACTCGCGACGGCGCCAGCAAGGTTGCCGACATGCTTTTCAACACCTATCTCATGTACTACCGATTCTATTGCAAGCGCATGGGCAAAAAGCCTAAGAACTTCCAGTAACGAGGAACAACTAAAAGGGCATCATTTTGAAACTTTTTATGATTAATGCAAAATACATATCACCACTCATAATAGCACTCTTAGGCATTGCTTGCGCTACAGCACAAGACAAGGGGCTACTGGCGCACACCGACTCGTCTTACTCTTGCGTCAACTTCAGGGAGAGCGAACTGCGCACTTTCAAGGGAGGACGACTCGAACTGATTCCTTTCTTCCGCAAACTCGACAACATTATTAATCAACATCGCGGCACTATCAACATCTGGCATGTGGGAGGCAGCCATGTGCAAGCGGGCACTTTCAGCCACAGGCTAAGACGAAATTTCGCCATTCACGTTAATGGCGGCAAAGGTAGCCGGGCGATAATGTTCCCCTACAAACTGGTGAACACCAATGGGCCCCAAGACTACTCGGTAAGTGGCACAGGCTCTTGGTCAAGAACGAGAAACATTGAGCAAAGTCCTGACCGCGAAATGGGCATGAGTGGCATAACAGCCACCACGTCAAGCCCAAATGCCAGCGTGACGTTCCGTCTCTCGTCAAGCGATGGCATCGATTGGACCACCCGCTATGTGAGGGTGATTGGCAAGGCGTCATCGAGCAGCGTGAGACCATATATCGTGGTTGATAGCACTGCAATTGAAGACCCCGATGGCGACAACAACTCGGGATATTTCTTTGAGCTGCCACGAAAGTGTTCCTCTTTCACCGTCAAGTTTCATGGGCTCGGAGGTGGCAACCGATATGAACTTAGAGGCGTGATTGCCCTCAACGATGAGCCGGGAGTGGCTTACTGGGAGTCGGGGGTGAATGGTGCCTCCACATCTTCATGGCTGCGGTGCAGTCTCCTCGAGAAAGACCTGCAAATGGCTAAGCCCGACATGGTAATCTTTGGCATTGGTATCAACGATGCTCACACCAAGAACTTCAACCGCGACCGCTTCAAGAGCAATTACCAGCAACTGATCGACCGCATCAAGCGCGTGAGTCCTGATTGCCGGTTCATATTCATAACCAACAACGACAATCACCTGAATCGAACTGCCAATCCCAACACCCGCGCTGCTGAGAAAGTGTTCATTGAACTCGCTCTCGACAACAACGGCTCGGTGTGGGACCTCTACAAAGTGATGGGAGGATTGGGGAGCTCCAACAGATGGGTGAAAAACGGCCTGATGCAAAGCGACCATGTGCATTTCACCAGCAGTGGCTACAAACTGATAGGCGACTTACTCTACAATGCCATAATGGGAGAATTTCTAAAATGGCGTCAATGAAACAATAATGCAGAATCTTATTGACTACATATTATCGGTTTTCTCGTTTAACCCCGACAGCCCACTGCTGTTCACGCAGTTTCACTTCTGGGCTTTCTTTGCCATTGTGTTTGCCGGCTTCGCTCTGACTAAGCGACACAGGTTGATGCGCAATTCATATCTGTTTTTCGTTAGCCTTTTGTTCTACTACAAGACCAGCGGTCTCTTTGTTGGTCTGCTGATATTGGTTACTTGTACCGATTTCCTCATTGCACAAGCCATCTACAACAACAAGGTGCAATGGAAACGACGAGCATTGCTCACGTTGAGCGTCACTATCGACCTCGGCATCCTGTTCTACTTCAAGTATGCCTATTTCTTCGCCGATATGGTACATTCCATCTTCGGTTTACAGATGACGGTGACCAATGTCGCTGCCAGCGCAGGGAACTCGATTCTTGGGACTAATTTCTTCAATGTTGACCGAATCATCTTACCGGTAGGCATCTCGTTCTACACATTCCAGGTAATCAGCTATACAGCCGATGTTTACAAAGGACTTGTGAAACCTGTGCGCAATATCCTTGACTTCGGGTTCTACGTCACTTTCTTCCCACAACTGGTGGCAGGACCTATCATCAAAGCGAGCGATTTCATTCCACAACTCTACAAGAAGTACAACATCAGCCACCGCATGTTCGGACTTGCCGTGTTCTGGATTCTTAACGGTTTGATAAAGAAGATTGTTCTCAGCGACTACCTTGCCATGAACTTCATCGACCGAGTGTTTGAGAACCCTCACCTCTTCTCGGGATTTGAAAACTTGATGTCACTCTTTGTATATTCGCTACAAGTCTATGCCGACTTCTCTGGCTACACCGACATCGCCATAGGACTGTCGCTGCTCATGGGTTTCCACCTTCCCAAGAACTTCAACTCGCCCTATAAAGCCCTAAATTGCAGCAACTTCTGGAAACGGTGGCACATCTCACTCTCGCGATGGCTACAGACCTATCTTTACATCCCTCTTGGCGGCAACCGCAACATCACCTTCGGCACCTATTTCTGGATTTCGGTTATCACTCTCGCCGCTCTTGTGCTCAGTGGCAGTTGGTGGGTGGCGTTAGGAGTGCTCGTTGTGGCTGCTATGGTGATTTTCACCGCCTACAAGCATCCCGAGCGACGCAAGAAAATCTATGCCAACCTCAATGCCATGATTACCATGCTTTTGGGAGGACTCTGGCATGGCGCAAGCATGAACTTCGTGATATGGGGTGGTCTCAACGGCGTAGGAATGGTAGTCTATAAGTTCTGGCGCGACAACTCTGCGCTGTGGCGAGTAGTGGCGTCTCTGATAGTTGTCATCGTTCTCTTGTTGCTTATGTGGCTTGCCCCGACTGCCTTGTGGAACGTGCTCCTCGTGTGCGCCATCTTCATCGCCGTGAGCGCGATACTACGCTGGCTCTACAACAAGTACAACACCCGAGAGCGCAACCTCAAGTGGCTTGCCAACAGTTGGGCAATCTTCGTCACTTTTGTATTTATCTCTTTCACACGACTGTTCTTCCGCTCAGGCTCTAATCTCGACCCTGCTACCGCCAACGAAGTGGCATGGAATACAGCAAAATCGATGGTACAGCAGATGGGGACCTCTTGGAACGTCAATATCTTCGAGGTGATTTGGGCTTACCACAACGTGTTCCTGCTTTTTGTCATTGGAATGATTATCCACTGGATTCCCGAAAAGATGAAACGCAAATATCGCTACACCTTCGCCAGCCTGCCACTTCCCGCAATCGCAGCCATTGTGGTTGTTGCAGTGTTCTTTGTGTATCAGTTTGTCTCAGCCGAGATGCAGCCTTTCATCTACTTCCAGTTCTAATGGTGGAACGAGAAACCACCTTCCACCTTCCCACCTTCCACTTCCCACCTTCCACTTCCCACCTTCCACTTCCCACCATGCAATAATCTCAGCCAATTATCGTTTTAAATATATGACTAAGAATTTTCATTTTTTATTAGCGATAATAGGCGTTCTGGTGGTACTCTCGTTCACAAGTTGCATCAACGATGAGTTCAGCACTAACAGCAGTGACATCCTCACCTTCTCGACCGACACTGTGGCGTTCGACACCGTGATAACTGGCCAAGGCACGCCCACCAAGCAGTTTCTCATCTACAACAAGAGCAAAAAAATGCTAAACATCTCATCAATCAAAGTGGCAGGTGAGAGCGAGGGGCATTTCTTCCTGAATGTAGATGGCATGAAGGGCAACGAGTTCCACGACATAGAAGTGCGTGGCGAGGACAGCATCTTCGTCTTCGTCGAGAGTCGTCTCGACCCAACCAATCAAGACGAGCCAGAGTTTCTGAAAGACCACATCGAGTTTGTCACCAACGGTGTAACACAAAAGGTCACTGTCACCGCTTGGGGGCAAGACGTGATTATACTCAACGACACCACTTTGAGCGAGCCCACTCACCTGACTGCCAACAAGCCTTATCTTGTCTATGGCACACTAACCATCGACACACTCACCAACGTCACTTTCGATCCTGGCACCACATTGCTTTTCCACAATCAGGCGGCGATGCTGGTGAAGGGTACCCTCAACGCTCAAGGCACCCGCGAGAAGCCCATCACACTGCGTGGCGACCGCCTCGATCATGTGGTAGGTGAAATTAATTTCGACATAATGAGCGGTCAGTGGGATGGCGTGTACTTCAACTATGGTAGTTACGGCAACGAGCTGGCATTCGTCAGCATGCGCGGCAGCACCAGTGGCATGCAGGTCTATGCTGACGAAATGGACAAGCGCTCGCTGCATCTCTACAACTGCGTGCTGCATAACGCCACCGTGCTCACTCTGCTAGGCGTGAACGCATGGATTGATGCCGAAGGATGCGAGTTCAGTGAAGCCGGAGTCTATGTCGCCGATTTCTTTGGTGGAAACCTGCACTTCGTCAACTGCACCTTTGCCAACTACTACCTCTTCTCGGCAATCGATGGAGCAATCCTCAACCTTGAGAATGAATTTGATGATGGCACAAGAGCATATTTCCAGGGCAGCTTCGACAACTGCATCTTCTACGGAAACGCCAGCGACCTTAACGTCAATGAACTCAACGACATAGGTATCTATCTGCGCAACTGCCTCCTCAAGAGCAAGGGCGAAGACGACGAGTTCTTCATCAACTGTGTGTGGGGGGGCGACCCCAAGTTCTACACCGAGCGCGAGAAATATATCTTCGACTACCGCCTGCACAACGGCAGCGACGCAATAGCACGAGGGAACCGTTCATACTGCCCCGACGCAGCTCGTTACGACATCCACGGTGTGGATCGTTTCGCCAACGATGGCATCGACATAGGCGCCTACGCCTGGGTGCCCGAACCCGAAGAGAATTTATAACGATTTAGCAAGGGGGCAAGAAATATTTTTCGCTCCCTTTGCTTTTGAAATTGTGCATAAAAACTATATTTAATATAGCACATTTCAAAAATAATATCTACCTTTGCACAAAAATAGAATAACTATTAAAACATAAACATAACTGTAAAAAAACAACATGCCAAGTATCAAGAATTTTGATGAGCTCACCGCTCATCTTGCAAGTAAGGGAACAAAAAGCCGTGTGGCTGTAGTGTGGGCCGAGGACGATGTCACTCGCAGTGCTGTGCTAAAAGCCCTCGAGGCTGGTATTATCACCGTGACATTCGTGGGTTGCCGCCAGGAGATTGAAGCCGATGAGCGTCTTGCCAAATA
>CALAVD010000114.1 GCA_937892085.1 uncultured Prevotellaceae bacterium | reverse complement strand
TCGATGCCTATCGCATCGACCACGTGCTCGGATTCTTCCGCATCTGGGAGATTCCTGTGCCTGAGAAGTCCGGCCTGATGGGCCAGTTCTCTCCCGCCCTGGGCATGAGCCGCGATGAGATAGAGGCGTACGGCGTCTACAACCACATGGAGCTCTTCCTCGTCGACCACAAGCGCAGCGACCGCTTCCATCCGCGCATCGCCGTGCAGTTCAACGAGGACTATACCTGCCTCAGCGACGAGGAGAAACAAGCCTTCAACCGCCTGTACAACGACTACTTCTACCGCCGTAACAACCAGTTCTGGTATCAGGAGGCCATGAAGAAGCTGCCCCGCCTGACGCAGGCCACACGCATGCTCTGCTGTGCCGAAGACCTGGGCATGGTGCCCGACTGCGTGCCCTGGGTGATGAACGAGCTACGCATCCTCTCGCTGGAGATTCAGTCCATGCCGAAGGATCCGTCGGTGCGCTTCGGGCACCTGAGCCGTAACCCTTACCGCTCCGTCTGCACCATCTCTACCCACGACATGGCCACGCTGCGCCAGTGGTGGGACGAGGACGAGGCCCGCACGCAGGACTACTACAATACCATGCTCTACCGTGGCGGCGCTGCTCCTCACCCGCTTCCCGGCTGGCTGGCCAAGGATATTGTGAGCCGTCACCTCACCTCCCCCTCCATGCTCTGTCTGCTCTCCCTCCAAGATTGGCTCAGCATCAGCGAGAAGTACCGCCTGCCCGACCAGAACGCCGAGCGCATCAACATCCCCGCCAACCCCCGTCACTACTGGCGCTACCGCATGCACCTCTCCATCGAGCAGCTTCTACAGGCCGACGACTTCAACACGGAGCTCTCTGAGCTCATTGTGCAGAGCGGCCGTAAATAATATTCACACAAAAACCAATTAGATATGAAAAAGAGAAATGTATGGATGGCCATGCTGATGATGCCGCTTATGGCGCTGGCCACGGAAGTATCGTCGCCCAACGGTAATGTCAAGCTGAAGTTCTACCTGGACGAGGACGGGCGCCCCACCTACGAGCTGACCTACAAGGAGCGCACTGTTGTGCTGCCGTCGCACCTCGGCCTGGAGCTGGCGAAGGACAAGCACGCCTCAATGGGCATGGAAGAGACTGACCTGATGGAAGGTTTCCGCATCGTTGACGAGCAGGCCACTGAGCAGGACGAGACGTGGCAGCCCGTCTGGGGTGAGTCTCGTGACATTCGCAACCACTATACAGAGTATGCAGCCACCTTGTCGCGCCAGTGGCGTTCTGCCCCGCCCAAGGCCAAGCCCGGCATGCAGCTTCAGCCCCGCCAGCACGACCGCCGCATCGTCGTCCGCTTCCGCGTCTACGACGAAGGCATCGGCCTGCGCTACGAGTTCCCGCAGCAGCCCGACCTGAACTACTTCCTCATTCAGGAGGAACGCACAGAGTTCGCCATGGCTGGCGACCACACCGCCTGGTGGCTGCCCGGCGACTACGACACGCAGGAGCAGGAGACACAGCAGACCAAGCTCAGCGAGATTCGCAGCCGCATGAAGGAGGCCGTGAACTGGGGCAACAGCTCCGTGGCCGTCTTCTCTGAGACTGGCGTGCAGACGTCCTTGCAGATGAAGACTGACGACGGCCTCTACATCAACATCCACGAGGCTGCCTGCATGGACTACGCCACCATGCACCTGGAGCTGGTCGACGCCCAGACAACGGCTCTCACCACCAAGCTCATGGGCAGCAGCAATGCCTACACGCCAGCCCCCAAGCCATCGCCCTATCCCCTGCCACGGCCCTTCACCTTTGTCAGCCATCTGACACCCGACGCCACCGGCCTGAAAGGTTGCATGCAGACGCCATGCCAGACTCCCTGGCGCACGGTGATGGTTTCTGACGACGCCCGCGACATGCTCTCCTCTAACCTCATCCTCAACCTCAACGAGCCTTGCGCTCTCGACGATGTCTCGTGGATTCACCCCACCAAGTACTGTGGCGTGTGGTGGGAGATGATCGTCGGCAAGTCATCGTGGCACTACACCGACGACTTCCCCAGCATCTATCTCGACAACATCGACTGGCAGAAGGTGAAGCCCAACGGCCGCCATGCTGCCAACAACGAGAAGGTGAAACGCTACATCGACTTCGCCGCCAAGAACGGCCTCGACGAGGTGCTGGTTGAGGGTTGGAACATTGGTTGGGAAGACTGGGCGTGCATGTGGAAGGCCGATGTGTTTGACTTCGTGACCCCCTATCCCGATTTCGACATCAAGTATCTCAACGACTACGCCCACAGCCGTGGCGTGAAGCTGATGATGCACCACGAGACGAGCTCGAGCGTGACCAACTATGAGCGCCATTTGGAAAAAGCCTATCAGCTCATGAACGACTATGGCTACGATGCCGTGAAGAGCGGATATGTGGGCGACATCATCCCACGTGGCGACTATCACTACAGCCAGTCGATGAACAACCACTATCTCTATGTCCTTCAGGAGGCCGCCAAGCACCACATCATGGTCAACGCACACGAGGCGACTCGTCCCACTGGACTGTGCCGCACTTGGCCCAACCTCGTGGGCAACGAGAGCGCGCGAGGCACCGAGTATGAGGCATTCTACGGCAGCAAGCCCAGCCACACCGTTACCTTGCCGTTTACCCGCTTCCAGGGTGGTCCCATGGACTACACCCCCGGCGTGCTTGAGACACGTCTTGAGAATTGGAGCGAGAACAAGCACATCGTCCACACTACCGTTGTGGGACAGCTCGCTCTTTATGTGGTGATGTGCAGCCCATTGCAGATGGCTGCCGACCTGCCACAGAACTACGAAAAGTTTGACGACGCCTTCCAGTTCATCCGCGACGTGGCACTCGACTGGGACGACAGCCGATACATCGATGCCGAGCCAGGAGAGTACATCACCGTAGCACGCAAAGCCAAGGGTACCGACAACTGGTTCATTGGCGGCAAGTGCAACGAGAAGGGGCACAAAGTGGATGTGAAACTCGACTTCCTCGACAAGGGACGCAAATATGAGGCCATCATCTACGCCGACGCTAAAGATGCCAACTACGAGACCAACCCCGCCGCCTACACCATCACCAAGAAAACCGTGAAGCAGGGCGACGTGCTCAAGATGACCGAGGCTCCTGGCGGAGGCTTCGCAATATCAATTAAACCTTTGTAAAACATTTCATTAAGTAACAAGCAAATGCCATTGCCTTGTTTGCTTGTTACTTGTTTACTCGTTTGCTATAAATATGAAAAAAATACTATTAACAGCAATAATCGCTCTGACTATGGCTACAGCAAGTGCTCGCGACTACAATTTCAATGAGATGACCTACACCCCCAAGGCCACTGAGTTCTTGCTTAATACTAACGACGACGCGCAAGCAGTGACACTGCGCATCTACGACGACGGCAAAGACGGCAAGATGCTCAAAAAGGTGGAGATGAAGCGCGATAAGAACATTGCCGGCGAGTGGCACGCCACCGTCAAGGGCGACCTTAAGGGCAGGTTCTACACCTTCGACGTGAAATACAACGGCAAGTACATGGGCGAGAACCCGGGCATCTTTGCCAAGGCGGTGGGCGTGAACGGCCGCCGTGGCACCATTATCGACTTAGCAGAGACAAATCCTGCTGATTGGAAACAAGATGCGCGCCCAGCAGTAGCTCTCAAAGATCACATCATCTACGAGATGCACCATCGCGACTTTTCCATTGCCCGCAACATCAATCTTGACCATAAAATCACCGTTAAGCGCGTGAGCACCGAGTACCCTGGCAAGTTCATGGCACTCACCGAGCCCTGGGCTATAGACCACCTCACCGACTTAGGCGTTAATGCAGTGCATGTGTTGCCATCCTACGACTACGCTTCAATCGATGAGACTACGCTTGACCAGAACCGTTATAATTGGGGTTACGACCCATTGAACTACAACGTTCCCGAGGGGGGATACTCGACTAACCCTTACGACCCTGCTACTCGCAACCGTGAGTTCAAGCTCATGGTGCAAGCGTTGCACAAAGCCGGCATTCGTGTGATTCTTGATGTGGTGTATAACCACACCTATAGCATCGACGATGGCAACTTCCACAAGACTTGTCCAGGCACCTTCTATCGCAAGAATGCCGATGGCTCTTGGAGCAACGGCAGCGGTTGTGGCAACGAAACCGCCAGTGACCAGGAAATCATGCGTCAGTTCATGCTCACCAGTGTGAAATACTGGATCGACGAGTACCACATCGACGGATTCCGCTTCGACCTCATGGGCGTGCACGACATAGAGACTATGAACAAGATTGCCGACATGGTGCACAGCATTGACCCCACTATGCTCGTCTATGGCGAGGGGTGGAGCGCTGGCTCTTGCGCCTATCCTGGCGACAAACTTGCCATGAAAGCCCATGTGAAACAGATGCCAGGCATTGCTGCCTTCAGCGACGACATCCGCGACGCTTTGCGCGGTCCCTGGGATGGCGACGACAAAGCCGCATTTTTAGGTGGGCTTCCTGGATTTGAAGAGAGCTTGAAGTTTGGTATCGTGGGAGCTATTGAGCATCCACAGGTCAACTACAGCAAGGTGAACTACAGCAAGGAGCCTTTTGCCATTGAGCCAACTCAGATGATTTCTTACGTCAGCTGCCACGACGACATGTGCCTTGTTGACCGCCTGCGTGCCAGTGTGCCTGGACTCAAAGGCAACGACAAGGAACTCATAAAGCTCGATTTGCTCGCTCAAACCGCAGTGTTCACTTCTCAGGGCATTCCTTTCATGCTCAGTGGCGAGGAGCTGCTACGCGACAAGAAGGGCGTGCACAACAGCTTTGAGAGTCCCGACAGCATCAATCGTCTCGACTGGAATGGTCGCATCAAGCACCCCGAGGTGTTTAACTACTACAAGAACCTCATTGCACTGCGCAAGCATCATGAGGGATTCCGCTTGGGCAGTGCCGACCTCGTGCGCAAGCACCTGGAATTCTTGCCTGGCGGTGATTGCTTGGTAGTGTATCGCCTCAAGAACTTGAAGCAGGTGGGCGACAGCTGGAACAACATTGTCGTGATACTCAATGCCAACAACGAGAAGAAGACTGTGAAACTGCCTAAGTCGCGCTATACCATCGTGGGCGACGGCGATGTCATCAACGAGGACGGAATCTACACCCTCACCACCGACGAGATTATCGCACCGCCCCGCTCGGCAATCATTATGCACGACTGATTAGTTCATAGATTTCAACTCGATTACTCGAGTGTTCGATTACTCGATAACTAAAAAATAACAAAATGAAAAAAACGATTATTACAATAATGGCAGCGTTCTTTGCAGCAGCTGCTTGGGCGGTGCCCAGGATGCCCAATTTCAAGGTTGACCGCATTGAGCCGACCAACTGGTTTGTGGGCATGAAAGACCCTTCGGTGCAGCTCATGGTCTATGGTCCCGAAATCCGCGATGCAGAGGTGACAACCACATACGCGGGCGTGAAAATCGACTCGGTGGTGCGTCTCGACAGCCCTAACTATCTGCTCGTGTACCTCAACACCGCTGGTGCTCAACCAGGCACCATGACGCTAAATTTCAAGAAGGGCAAAATGTTGCTCGACGTGAAATATGAGCTCAAAGCTCGTGAGATGAGTGGTGACCGCCGCATGGGATTCACCAACGCCGACGTGCTTTACATGCTCATGCCCGACCGTTTCGCTAACGGCAACCCCGCCAACGACCGTGTGGCTGGGATGCGCAGCCAGGTGTGTGACCGCAACAAGCCCAGCTACCGTCATGGCGGCGACTTGGAGGGAATACGTCAGCACCTCGACTACCTCAACGACTTAGGTGTGACAGCACTCTGGTTCACTCCCGTTCTCGAGAACGACTCGCCAGGGAGTCCATGGAACGACACCTATCACGGCTATGCCACTACCAACTACTACCGTGTGGACCCACGCTTCGGCACTAACGATGACTACCGCCGCCTCGTGGATGAGGCTCACAGCAAGGGTCTCAAGGTGGTGATGGACATGATTTTCAACCACTGTGGCTTTGAGCATCCCTGGGTGGCCGACATGCCAAGCAACGACTGGCTCAACACCAACGAGTGGCTAAAGGAGAGCGGTGGCACCAGCGACACGCGCGGCACGAGTTTCCTGCGCACCAGCTACAAGCTGGCTCCAGTGCTCGACCCCTACGCCAGCGAGGTAGATCAGAAAGAGACTGTAGAAGGCTGGTTCGTATCAACCATGCCCGACCTCAACCAGAACAATCCACATGTGATGAACTACCTCATTCAGAACAGCATCTGGTGGATTGAGACGGTGGGCATCGACGGCATTCGCATGGACACCTACCCATACGCCTTCGCCGCACCTATGGCACGCTGGATGAAGAGAATCGACCAAGAGTACCCCAACTTCAACGTGGTGGGAGAGACTTGGTTTGAGCAACCGCCCTACACTGCTGCATGGCAGCGCGACAGCAAGATAGCACGCGACAACAGCTACCTCAAGACGGTGATGGACTTCTCGTTCTATGCCTGCATAGACTCGGCACGTGTAGAGACTACCGATAGCCAGTGGAGAGGCTTCAACCGCGTGTATAACAGCTTGGTATTCGACTACCTCTACCCCAACCCAAGCAGCGTGATGGCATTTATTGAGAACCACGACACCGACCGCTATCTCAAGGACGGCAAGGACGACCTCACCCTCAAGCAGGCACTCGCACTGCTGCTCACCATCAACCGCATCCCGCAGCTTTACTATGGTACCGAGGTGCTGATGAACGGCACCAAAGAAGTGACCGACGGCAATGTGCGCAAGGACTTCCCGGGTGGCTTCCCGGGCGATGCTCACAACGCCTTCACAGCGCAGGGACGCAGCAAGGAGGAGAACGATATGTTCAACTGGCTCCGCGCCCTGCTCCACTGGCGCAAAGGTCCCGGCAATGACGTGATCACTAAGGGCAAGCAGACACAGTTCCTGCCCCACAACGGCATTTATGTGGTGACACGTCGTTATAACGGCAAGACCGTGATGACCATCGTCAACGGCACCAACGCCAATGCCACCATGCCGGTGAAACGCTATGCCGAGGTGATAGGCAACGCTATGGTGGGCCGCGACATCCCCACTGGCAACCACGTCAGCCTCGTGAGCGACATCACCCTCTCACCACGCCAGACGCTAATCTTAGAGTTCTAAACTCACCTGCAATCACACAAATGAGGGTTTGTCAAAATTCTGGCACACCCTTTTTGTGTTTTTTCCTGTTTTTCTGAATGGGACACGCCAATTAGTTTGTGACGATTTTGACATGTAATATGATTATTACTCGTCACATACAATCTCTCCGAGCAGCGTGAAAACGGCGCTTGGGAAATTAGAATCTAACCAAACAATAATCAGAGACATTGACGGCTATCGCATCAATGATAATTTCTTCGCTATGTGGCTGCGGCGACTGCCTTAAATCGACGTGAATTCGACAAAAACAAATTCATCGAACTCACGCTAAAAATAGTCTAATTCCTCGTTTTCGGACTGGATTCTTTCACTGCCCTCAATTAATCTTGTATTGATGTCGGGATGCCTCTCCAAATAGAGGTCAATCTCATCTCTAAACTCCTGTAAATCATCATTGCCCATATCCATATAGTAACCTTCGTACTTCTCTACGAGGTCTTGGATTTCGGTTTTAAATTGCAGAAAATCATCTTCAGTGTAGATAGTGGTGTTTTCCACGATTTCGAGCATCTCTTTGACGGCCAATCTCGCATCTTTGCGGGGATGACCGGTTGGCACGTCGCTATTATCGCTTCTTGCGACATGAGATTTCCCCTTCGACGCCGAGTTGAAAAAATAATACCCTGTGCAACCTGCCACAATGCCTACAGCGATGGCAAGCACTATCCACAAAACCACTCGCCGGGGGGGCTTAATCGCCCTATCCTCGTTAGGAGGAGTGGTGCTGTTCCAATCAAGCAGCTGATTGCAGTGTGGACATTGGCGTGAGCCATGCGCTATTGGCCTATGGCATATAGGACACTCCACTGTTTTTTGCTCTTTAACAGGATGTGACACAGCAGCTGGAGACTGAGGAGTGGGTGTCGATGCCGGTGGCGGTG
>CALAVD010000113.1 GCA_937892085.1 uncultured Prevotellaceae bacterium | reverse complement strand
AAAACAGGCTGTATGAGTTTTTTTAATTGTTTGTAATTGTTTGACAAAAAAAACAAGCGAAGCACAACTCTTAATCAATTTGTTTGACTTTTTCTTGCCAAAAGCTGTGGCATTTTTGCAAGAATTGCGTAACTTTGCAAATTAATAAACAAAACAACTTATGCAAAATATTAGAAATGTAGCCATTATAGCTCACGTCGATCACGGCAAGACCACCCTTGTCGATAAGATGCTTGCTGCCGGCAACTTGTTTCGCGACAACCAAGTGGTGGGAACGCAAATCCTTGACAGCAACGACCTTGAGCGTGAGCGTGGTATCACTATCCTATCTAAAAACGTTTCAATAAACTACAAAGATTACAAGATAAATATCATTGACACTCCAGGGCATAGCGACTTCGGCGGTGAGGTGGAGCGAGTGCTCAACATGGCCGACGGATGTCTGTTGCTGGTTGACGCCTTTGAGGGACCAATGCCGCAGACGCGTTTCGTGCTGCAAAAGGCTATACAGATTGGACTCAAACCCATCGTGGTCATCAACAAGGTTGACAAGCCCAACTGCCGTCCCGACGAAGTGCAGGAGGCTGTCTTCGACCTGATGTTCAACCTCGACGCCACCGAAGATCAGCTTGACTTTCCCACCATCTTCGGCTCGGCAAAGAATGGATGGATGAGCAACGACTGGCGCAACCCTACCGACAATATCACTGCTGTGCTCGATGCCATAATTGAGCACATTCCAGCTCCCAAGATTGTGGAAGGTGACCCTCAGATGCTCATCACTTCGCTCGACTACAACACCTACGTGGGACGCATCGCCGTGGGACGCATACACCGTGGCGAGCTGCGCGACGGCATGGAAGTGGGACTGTGCCGAAAAGACGGCACCGTAGCACGCCAGCGCATCAAGGAGCTGAGGGTATTTGAAGGCATGGGACAGAAACACGTCGAGAGTGCTCAATGTGGCGACATCTGCGCCATTATCGGCCTTGAGGGATTTGAGATAGGCGACACCGTCACCTGCCTCGACAACCCCGAACCGTTGCCCCGCATTGCTATCGACGAGCCCACCATGTCGATGCTTTTCACCATCAACGACTCACCGTTCTTTGGCAAGGAAGGCAAATATGTCACTTCGCGCCACATCCACGACCGCCTCATGCACGAGCTCGACAAGAACCTTGCGCTGCGGGTGGAAAAGAGCGAGAACGACGACTCATGGATAGTGTATGGTCGCGGCGTGTTGCACCTGAGCGTGCTGATTGAGGAGATGCGCCGTGAGGGCTATGAGCTGCAGGTGGGTCAGCCACAGGTTATCATCAAGGAGATTGACGGCGTGAAATGCGAGCCCATCGAGACGCTCACCATCAACGTCCCCGAGGAATATTCCAGCAAGATGATCGACATGGTCACACGTCGCAAGGGCGAGATGACCTCCATGGAGACTCAAAACGACCGCATTCACATGGAGTTTAAGATTCCGTCACGAGGCATCATTGGTCTGCGCACCAACGTGCTTACCGCCAGCGCCGGCGAGGCTATCATGGCGCACCGCTTCTCGTGCTACGAGCCATGGAAGGGAGAGATAGTGCGACGCGTGAACGGCTCTATCATCGCCATGGAAGGCGGCACCGCATTTGCCTACAGCATCGACAAGCTGCAAGACCGCGGACGCTTCTTTATCTTCCCACAGGAGGATGTCTATGCCGGGCAGGTCGTGGGCGAGCACACCAAGGAGAAAGACCTCGTGGTGAACGTCACTAAGAACAAGAAACTCACAAACATGCGCGCCAGCGGTGCCGACGACAAGACACGCATCATACCGCCCATCGTCTTCAGCCTTGAAGAGGCTCTTGAGTACATCAAGGCCGACGAATATGTTGAAATCACCCCCGGACACCTGCGCATGCGCAAAATCATCCTCGACGAGATAGAGCGCAAGCACCAAGCCAAGCTCCGCGGAGAAACCGAAGAATAGTACTTCTCAATGCTGAATACGGAATACGGAATACTGAATGCTGAATGGTGAATTGACTCTTCCCCCTTCCCTCTCCCCCTCTCCCCTCTCCCCTCTTCCCTCTTC
>CALAVD010000112.1 GCA_937892085.1 uncultured Prevotellaceae bacterium | reverse complement strand
CCTTCACACGACCACCACGCACCAGCACGATGGAGTGCTCCTGAAGGTTGTGACCCTCGCCGGGAATGTAAGAGTTCACCTCTTTTCCGTTAGTTAATCTCACGCGTGCAACTTTGCGCATAGCCGAGTTTGGCTTCTTGGGGGTGGTGGTGTAAACACGCACGCACACGCCACGACGCTGTGGGCAAGAATCCAAAGCAGGCGACTTGCTGGTACTCTCCAGTGAAGTGCGACCTTTTCTTACTAATTGCTGAATTGTTGGCATCTTAGTTTAATTTTACTTTGTTTGAATTTTTAAATTATTACTTAGTTTTCATAAATTTGGCGGTACCTCTGAAATTATAAACATTATTTACATTTCTCTCGGTTGGCACAAATTTTCTAAAATGCCCTTTGGGAAGTGCGCAATCCTATTCATCTCTCACTAAATCAGGGATTTAGTCAAAGCCAAAGGATGCTTTTTGCCCAAAAAGCGATGCAAAGTTACTAACTAATTGGCTAATAACCAAATGTTTTTATCAACACTTTTCGGAAAAAGCATCTCCTTTTATATAAGGTAAACTCCTTAAAACCACCTAACTTGGTAGATTTCAAGGAGTTTACAAAAAGTGGTAAATTTCTTAAAAACCTAAAGATTTAACTTTATTTAACCTTATACCCTCCTTATCCTTCGCGCTGAGCAACATTTCACTGGGGCTGATGCGCCAGTCAATGCCCAAATCGGGGTCGTCGAAGGCGATGGTCATCTCGCTCTGGGGGGCATACACGTTATCGACCTTGTACTGGAACTGTGCCACTTCGCTCAGCACCACAAAGCCGTGGGCGAAGCCACGGGGAATGAAAAGCTGCTCACCACCCTCTTGCGAGAGTTCTACCGCCACATGCTTGCCCCATGTGGGACTGCCTGAGCGCAGGTCAAGAGCCACATCGAGCACCCTACCCTGCGACACTCTCACCAGCTTCGCCTGGCTCCACTCGCCGCGCTGCAAGTGCAGGCCCCGCAGCACGCCGCGACTTGAGAGCGACTCGTTGTCCTGGACAAAGCTTACCTTACCCACATGAGCCTCAAACTCCTGCTGCTTCCACGTCTCGCTGAAGTAGCCGCGGCTGTCGCCAAACCGCTGTGGCTTGATGAGCCACACACCTTTTATCTCTAATTCTTGAAACTCCATTTGATTAATTCTATCTTAACACTATAATTTATAGACGTTCTATAGTTATAGACTTCTAAATTTACACCTTTTTTATTGGTTAATGAAATGAATGCTGCCTCACGAGCGCAAGCTTTCCTGTCTTTATTTTAAAACGCAAAGATACATTTTTTTTAGCAATCAGCCTCAATTTTATGTCAATATTTTCAAAAAATGATTTGTTAATGATGAAAAAACCGCTACTTTTGCACCATAATCATGATTTTTTCGTAAATAATTAGCATTATGAGCAACATAATATTCTTCGACGACAACGAGGTGCGACGCAACCTGCTGCCTCTCACCTACACCCGACCCACAGCCATGCTGCGCTGCGGTATTACCACCATAGCAAGCAAATGGAAAGCCGCCATCGGCGACGACAAGATGACCTACTCATTCCTGACGGTGCCCTACCTCAAGGCGAAGTTCCCGCTGGTGGCACGGCGCGCCAACCTGATGATAGCCGGACATGTGCTGCCTAACCCCGAACTGGTGAAGCAGGTGTTAGCTCTACGCAACGGCGAGGCGCTGATGCTCGGCGAGGAGCTGATAGCCTTCCGTGGAGCGGCGCGCGACTTCGACAACCGCCACTTCTCCAGCCTCACGCATCCGGCAACCAAGCCCATCATGCTGCACTACCCCTACGACATCTTTGAGCAGAACGGGGCGGCGATGGAGCTCGACTTCGAGCGCCTCACCGCGGGCCGCAAGTCGCAACCCATCTCCAAGTCGTGCACCGTGATTGGCGACAAGTCAAGAATATTCATCGAGCCGGGGGCTAAGGTGGAGGGAGCATTTCTCAACACCACCGAGGGGCACATCTACATTGGCGCCGACGCCGAGGTGATGGAGGGCGCATGCATCAGGGCACCATTTGCCGCTTGCCGCCA
>CALAVD010000111.1 GCA_937892085.1 uncultured Prevotellaceae bacterium | reverse complement strand
CCATACACGGGACCTAAGTCGCCGTTCTCGTCGGCCCACTCGTTCCAGATGCGCACACCATGCTCCTGCAAGTAACGCACATTAGTGTCGCCCTTGAGGAACCACAGCAGTTCGTAGATGATAGACTTGAGATGCACCTTCTTGGTGGTGAGCAGCGGGAACCCCTTACTCAAGTCGCACCGCAGCTGGTAGCCGAAGACGCTCTTGGTGCCAGTGCCCGTGCGGTCGTGCTTAACGGTGCCGTTGTCAAGCACATGCTGCAATAAGTCAAGATATTGTTTCATTGAATAGATCTATATAATATAGACGCAAAGTTACAACAAATATCCGAAAAGAGTTTTATCAGACAATTAAAAACAATTAAAAACAAGAAGATTCAACAATGCCAATTCACTTTGCCCATTGACTGCCAAGCTATGCCCAAGTGGCAACCCTCAAAGTTGGTATGTAGTGCATAACCACCTTTGAAATAAAACTTTCACAAACAGAATTTGGTGGATTTTTTAACCAATATTCTAATTGTGCATTATTCTTATCAGCATTAGCACAACAAATATTATACCAGTTTTCAAAAGGATTACCTTTCCTTATTAGTTCGGGATTAAACTCTTGAATCAATGCAGTAGTTTCATCACTCATTTCTGTAACGAGTTATTTGATAAGTGCAAAAGAATCAACTAATGTTTTAATAACATGTGATTTTCTGTCATCATAGTTCAGTTTGTGGTCATTGACAGAAATTTTTTTTCCACCAGTCGAAAATATGTCTCGCACATTAGGATGAATGACTTGGCGATAAGAGAATAACCACAAACAGGCTTGATTATATTTTGATTGAGAATTTGTTTTGGCAAGCCAAATTTTAGAGAACAAAAATAAGCAAAACGCAGTCAATTCTTCTTTTTCTTGCACACTTTACCAAATATGTGTTTTGTTATTAAAAAAATAAACTTATCTTCGCGCTAAAAAACATGATAATCAATTCTAACCAAATCGAAATAATTGATGCTGCGTTATTGGCTTCAAGTCATTACATTACAGATAGTATAGAAGCAATATGCGAAGACGATTACCTTTGGGAAAGTGAGGAAATCCTTTCGCAAGTGAATAATGCGCTGGATTTGCTACGTAGCTTAAAAGAAAACAACGCTACAAAAAGCAGTTGTTACGATGGTATTTAAGATATGGTAGGTGTCCACTTTCAATATGGGCAAGCCTCATGTTTTGCCTTACTCCTAACAGGCTGTATTCATTCTGAGGGAGAAATGTTGACTGAATGATTCTGCCTTTATTATCAAACGAGATGTAGCCTTTGTCAAATAGTTTATCAAGATTGGGAATGAGCAATAGCCCATTAAAAACATCAAGGCGTTGTGTGTTGTTGGACTTGTGCCATGGACAAATGTGCGATGCCAACAATATTGATTGCGTTTGACATTGTGTCACAGAGCATCCATGCCAGTAGTCAATTAGTTTCTGTCGGAATAAACCTTGTCCAATTCTTGACTTAATGATAGCTTCTTTTTCAGTAACATCAATTGTTGGGCTAACCATGACAGATGATTCATCTTTCAATATTGAGTTATACAATTTCTTGCGATAGTCCGACTGGATGTATTGAATATATTTTTTTAATCCTGAGGCTATATCTCTTACACCACTTGGCGAGTTATATCTGTCACGCTCGCTCATAGTTCTTTTGAGGTCTTCTATAATAAACTGGATAACTTCTTCGGTTATAGTGTTGTCGAGGCGGTAAAATCGTGATACATAGCGCAAACGAGTTATATAGTCTCTATAAGTTTGTTTGTTCTTGAATTCATTTTTGTCAATTAGATAATTGTAAAAATCCGATTGCTCATTAATGAAATATTGTTCTAAATATATTGTCGAATGCTTATCACTCATAGTTTTCATAAGATTTTAAACAATTCTCAATTTCTTCAACCGTAGGCAATGTACTCTTGTATTCCTCCATAAGGTCGTCATAAATTTTCAGTGAAGAAACACCTATAGGCGAAGCAATATTTGTTAAAGTATATTCTGCTACAACATCATTCTTATCCTTACATATTAGCAAACCAATTGTGGGGTTGTCTTGCACTGACTTGAGTTGCATGTCAACAGCTGAGACATAAAAATTGAGTTGCCCAATATGCGCTCTGGACGGAATTTTGTTGTTTTCAACTCTACAACCACATAACAATGTAGCTTAACGTGATGAAAAAGTTGGTCGATGTAGAAATTGTCTTCTCCCACTTTTACTGGAACTTGATGACCATAATAAGTGAACCCCTTACCTAGTTCCAGCAGATATTTTGAAATGTTAGAATCAAGATACACTTCTATGTCACGCTCATCCATTTCAGGCCTGATACCCATAGCATCTATAATGTATGGATCTTTTGTTAATTGTTGTGCCAAATCACTTTGTTCGGCTGGGAACATTATTGGAATAATTGGCTCTGCTACAAGTATGTCTGAGAAAGTATTAAGGTTTGGTGTTTCTTTATAATTTGCCATGAATAGATAATATGATTTTATCAAGATGCAAAAATACTCATTTTTGCTCAATTATTCAAAATAGAGTGAAATTTATTTGAAATGAATTTGAAATTTGAATGCAAAGATAAATTTAATGTTGCATGGTGTGATTCTCAGAACTTCGTTTCAATTCGTTTAATTAGTGTGCCAAATTATTACGGCGACTTTGGTGGTAATCTGTGTGAATTCGTGGTTTGTTGGGAATGGGTTGTTGTTTTTAGTCGTTTTTAGTCGTTTGATTATTTATGCGTGGTTGGTGGTAATCTGTGTGAATTCGTGGTTTGTTGGGAATGGGTTGTCGTTTTTAGTCGTTTGATTAGAGTGGTTTAGTGTCTTGGGTTAGATGAAGAGTTGCTTGAGGACGTCGGGGGAGCGTAGGGTGCCCAGGGTGGAGTGGTGGAGGCGGTAGTAGGTGAGCATCACGTCGAGCATCATGTTGCGCTGGTCGCGCGAGAACTTGAAATGCTGCATGTTGTCGAAGGTCATGCGCGAGAGCAGCGGCAGCACCTGAGCCTGAGCTGGCGGCAGCGACTTGGTGCCGGGGTGGGGCGACTGGGCGAACACCCCCTCGTTCATGTTGAACCAGTAGCCCTCACGGTAGCTGTCGATGTCGGGCTGGATGCCGATGAACTGCCCCAGGCGGTACAAGAAGCAGATGTGGAAATTGGCAACACTGCTATTGGCTTCCTCAAGACGGAGGATGCAGCTCTTGATGAAACTGTAGAGCACCATGTTCTGCTCCTGCTCCTGGATGGTGTGCGACAATAGCTCGCTCAGGAACATGGCGATGGCGTTCTTCATGGGGTCGCTGTAAATCGACATCAGCGTGGCGCTGCGGCGCACGTCGTGCAGGGTGCCTAAGTCGCGATTGGGCGGCAGGTTCGCCTCAAATTCCAGCAGCGACAGTGGCATGAACATCGCATTGCGCATCCGGGCGGCATGGGTGGTGCCCTGGCGCACCAGGAACGCTAACATGCCCAGCTTGTCGGTGTAGATGTGAGCGATGTTGTGCTTGTCGTTATACTTGATGACGTTGATTACTATGCCACTGAGTTTCTCTTGCATCGGTTTGAGTGGTTTTCGACCCACGAAGTTACATTAAATACCCGAAAATATGCTCCAAAAAACAAAAAAACTTTGTCTTTTAAAGTTTTATGGATAATAAATTTTGCCAATTCAAAAATTTGACCTAATTTTGCAGTCGCTTTTGAGAAAAACGATTTTGATGGCCCATTCGTCTATCGGTTAGGACGCAAGATTTTCATTCTTGAAAGAGCAGTTCGACTCTGCTATGGGCTACTAATAATCAAACAATTAAAATTTTTTACACACAAATTATGGCAAACCATAAATCATCTATTAAGAGAATTCGTCAAACTAAGACAAGAAACGAGCGTAACCGTTACTACGCTAAGACTATGCGCAATGCCGTTCGCAACCTGCGCAAGATGGAGAATAAGGAAGAGGCTGCTGAGGCTTACAAGAAAGTTTCGGCTATGCTCGACAAGTTAGGTCGCAAGGGCACTATCAGCAAGAACAAAGCTGCTAATCTTAAGAGCAAGCTCGCTAAGCACGTAAACAAACTTGGTGTTGCCTAACTATGCTTCTCCCCTGAGAGTTTAGCCCTCTCAGTTTAGCATAATTTTCTCATGGAGATTTTGGCAATAATGCCAGGTCTTCACATGATGGCCCATTCGTCTATCGGTTAGGACGCAAGATTTTCATTCTTGAAAGAGCA
>CALAVD010000110.1 GCA_937892085.1 uncultured Prevotellaceae bacterium | reverse complement strand
CGGCAGTTTAGCAAACTGCTGGTTTCAGCCACTCACCCAAACTTCCTCACGGCTTACGCCCTGAAAACTGCACTTTCTCTTAAATGCGGGTGCAAAGGTACGAACATTTTTTCAATCCACCAAATATTTTACAATAATTATGAAAAAGAACAACTCACGTAACTATAAATTCTCGAAAATCTATTTAATCTATAAAATCTATATAGTCTATTTAGTCTATAAAATCTAGTTAGTATAGAAAAAATCAAGGAGAGCAGCCTGGGGCCGCTCTCCTCGTCAATAAAAAATCTTATCTAAAATTTTTATTTCAAGACCTTAGTGGTGGTGGTGGTGCCATCGCTGTAGCGAGTAACCACGATGTTTACACCCTGGAACGGAGTGTCGCTCTCAATACCAGCCACATTATAGTATTTCTCACTAACCACCTGACGAGCGTTGAGGTTTTGGATGATACCAGTCACAACCTCATTAGACTTAAATGTCTTATCCACAACGGCTTCTACTACATAGAACCTGCCATCGCCAGCGGCTGTGGGTTCTCCATCGCGTAAGGCAGGAGCACCACTAACTTCGCTCTGTGTCTGGGGCAGATTTTCATTCTTAGTGAAGTAGATGCGAACTGTGAATAAAGCATCAAGTTCATCGATTACTGAATTATCGCTTGCAGGCTCATTGGTGCGCAGCTTCTGAGCGCCAAATGTGCCACGGAAGCAACGGTAAGTGTGATTTTGGCCGTCAGTGCCAACCACTTGGGCATCTTCCTCCTGGCTACCAAGAACATAGGGGTCATTCTTGTCATAATCAGGATATTTAATCTCCTCAAAGAGGATATCACCGCTGATGCGTCCTTCCATTTCTTCGTACTCCTCACCAAGTAGTGACTCATCTATCTCACGCCAAGCACGAATCATATAGATGTCGTAACCTGTGGGCAACTCCTTGGTATCAACTTTGACGTTGATATTATAATAAGAATATTTTTTGCCTTCATCTGTCCAAGAATAAGTGCTCATGAGAGGATATTCATTGTCGGGTTGAACAACCGAGATCTCTGCCTTAGCAGTAGCAGTGCTCTGCATTGGACCTCCATAGGTATTATAGTCGGTACGATTAATATCAAATCCCGACGCCAGGGTCTCTACCACGGGGGCATAGTCGAAGATGGCGTCACCGTCGTGCTTGGCAGGAACCATATCCTCGAAGTGTGCCACGCCCCAGCCGTTAGCTCCTATCCCAGCTGTGCTGGTGATATAGTCGGCAGTGCCCACCTTATTCATCGATACTGAATATTCAGTTCCCTGGTTGCCTGCGATTCCGGTTGGAGCAATGTCTTCCTCGTCATCGCCATCTACCGTTTCAAGAATGTAGCGTAACGCGGGAGCGGTGTTCATCCAGCGATAAGCGTCGTAGCGCAGAATCTCGGACTTGCTACCCAGCTGAACGTCCACGTCAAAGACCACCTTATTGGGAATTTCGATATGATAGCCATCAACATCGGCATCCACTTCGGCCTTGGTGAAGCTGGTCATTTGCGAACCTGTCTTATAGACCGGAACACGAATGTTGTTGCTGTGGGCCATTTCGGCTATAGCATCGTTTGACCAATAGCCATCCAACCAACTGTTGATTGTAAAGGTGTGTCCCTTATATCCTGATAGAGATAAGTCTCCAGTTTTATTCCACATACCTTCACTTGACTCAAACGAAGGTCCACTTGCATTAGGATCCATTCTTACAAAGATAATATTATCTTTAACAGGAGCAAACTTCAAAAGTCCATCCTCATAAGCAGAGCCCTCTATCCAACGGCCACCAGATGCATTTGTCCAAGTCCAAGCATACCAAACAGGATTGTTTTCGGTGTATGGAGCGCCAACACTCAGGTAAACCGACACAGGATTACCGGCATCATAGTTGGTCTCTACGCCATAGGTATAAGACGAGGGGTGCTCATTCTGCGAAACATCTACCACAAAGTTGTCGTAGATTGGCAAGGTGAAGACGATGTTTCCGGCATTGCTGCCCGTAGTCGGCACGGTGTAGCTTTGAACCCAAGTGGTCGCGCCAGGGTTGGCGTGATAACCGGCGGCACTGCCACTGCTATTGCCATTGGGATACTCGCTACTTGCGCTTTGCTTATCCATTACAACAGTCATGGTGTTGTTGCTTGTGTTGAAAGTGATGGTTGCAATCACCTCTTTCACGGCGGTGCTTACGCCATCAACCACCTCGTTGTGAACTCGGTTGACGGTCATCTGGGTCTCAGCAGTAATGTTATTGGTGTTCAGACCATAAGCATTGTTGCTCAGCGTGATCTTATTGCTATAGCAGTTCTTCTCGGTCTGGGGGTTGTAACGGCTATAGTAGGTGGCATTCTTGAGCATCACCATCTCCGAGGGGTCTAAGCCGGGGATGATGTAGCTCTCCTCGTTAGACATCTGCAAGCTCAGGAACTTCTCTACATCCTGACCTTCAACAACGTAGGTCACCTCCTGGCTGCTCTGCTGCATGGGCACGTCATCGTAATACTCTAATGTATTGGGATCGAACTCGCCTACTGCGGTATAAACCTTGTTGCCATTGTCATCGTAGGTGACGCGATAGAGAGTGTATTGACCTTGTCCACCAGGAAGGAAGTCAAGCAAATTAGACTTCCATGTCAAGTGCAGTCTATAGGTTTCCTCATTAGCTACTTGCTCACCAGTGATATCGTTCTGACGAATAACAAACAATCCCATCGTGGGTCGATGCTCAGCATTGTAGTTATTGAACTTCTGATAGTTTTCAACAAAATCACGATCATCGTCTTTCATCATGCGATAGTCTGGCACGAAGAACATCATGTCGCGCACATCCTGACAATCGACAGCATCAGATTCAAGGCCATACATCATGAACTCGTGACCATGCTCATTCTCTATATTTTCGCTACTAGTAATTGCAAATGGAATTGTAATACAATCATGATAAACGCCAAAAGTTGTCATGTCGTCCGACACCATGCTCTGATATAGGTCATCAATATTTGCACCAGTCTCTACAACAACAGGACTGAATTGCTCAAACATGTGAGAGAACAAAGGAATAGAACCATCACTATCATAGAAGCCACGATAGTTACTGTTATTTTGATAATACACATAACATGGTTCTGGACATGCAGTGCTACCTAAAATATAATTATCATCATTTAAATTTTCAGCATAATGTGAATCATGCACCCATCTTAATTGTCCTTTTGCGAGCAGGAAGAACTTGTTCATCTTGTCACAGTCAATTTTGAAAAGTGTACCCCTGTCAAAATCTTCTCCTACACGTTTAGCTTGAGTTATCACTCGTGACGATTTAATTGTTGTTGAAATGAAGGACTTTAGATAATCATAGCCACTACCTTCAGGGAAATCATAAGTAGCCAAATCATAATCATCAGCCATTTCTATCAACACCAAAGTTACACCTTCAATATTAGGCTTATAATCAGTTGGATTCATATAAGTGAAAGTGTAATTGCCACTTGTTGTCTGTAATAAATCTGTTTTATTAGGTATTGACCAACCCAAGTTATTATTATAGCTGTAAACACTATTACTTCTACTTATACTTCCTACACCAGAATAACTAACATCATCGTAGTCTTCACTACCGCCTGTTGAGGTGTAGCCTCGCTTGTAATTTCCAGGGATGTTCTTGTTCATATAAACCTCGCGGAGCATGGCGATGATTTGGTCGGGGTCGGTTGCTATCTCGTCAAGAGAAGAAGTGTTGGCCTCGGTCGAGATGGGCCATTTGTACTCTATGCCGGCAAAGAACAATGAGTCGCGGGTGCAAGGCACGCCCGACTGATTACCAATACCCGACAATTTAATGACTGTAGTCTTATCACCGGCCACTATAGTAAGGGTTCCACTATAGCTTGAAGGCGATGTGGGTGAGAAGGTCACGGGGATAGTTGTTGTCCCCTCCTCCGAAGGTGCCAGAACAACAGTGCTACTTGCTACTGTGAATGGTGCTGTGGCAGTGACAGTTGCCGTCACTTGCTCACTACTTGGGTTCGCCACATAAGCAGTCATTGTCTTAGTGTTACCCACGTCAACTATTCCAAAGTCAAGTTCTTTGGTTTCTTCACCTGCTGCCATCTCAACCTTCAATGTCATCTTAGGCAAGAAGTTGCGTTGGGTACCTGTTGTTCCAAGAGTTGAAGAACTGTTAGTTTGAAGACTCGCCCCATTTTTTGTTATACCGTACCATGAGAAGCCACTGCTTGCATAAGCACCACTGGAGAGAGCACTTGACGATGCGTCAACCACGAGGTTGCCGCCTTGATATTCGTAAGGAGTACTTAAAGTAAATGTCACTTCCTTTGTGCCGGTAAACATTTCACTATTTGTGGCAACAGTCGTCAAACCGGTAGTGATGAATGTAGTTGACGAATAAGTTTCGTCATCTGTCTCACCCAACTTCAGCGTAACAGTATTATTTTCGTTTTTGTTTGTACCACCAACATTTGTCAGGTCAGCACTTGCATGGAATGTGATAGAATAGATTTTGCTGCCAGGAGTCAAACCAAGATCATCAGGAGTATAGATAATCTGTCCATGGTTATTCTGCTCAAAATAATACATATATACTGGCACATAGCCATTAGTATTAGTACCATCAGCGACTGGCACATCTTGAACATTCATGCCTTCACCACTCAGCTGAGCTGTCGCGTTGATATCAGCAGCTTCGCTTTCCTGTGCAGTCAAAGTGAGTGTTGCGCTATATTGCTCCACAGCACTTGGAGAGAAGGCAACGGTGTAGTCTCGCGAGGCGCCACTTTCCAATGCGCCCTGCCCGGTACTGGTAACGCTAAACACCTGGTCGCCGGTAATGGTCATTACCGGTGTGAACTCGTTTGCACCCGTATTCTTGACAGTGAATGTTTTTGATTCAGTTTGATAACGTTTCACTTTACCAAAAGCACCATCACCAGTGAGGGTGGCAGCATAGGGATCATGCACACCAGGTTCATATTCAATAGTCATTTGAGGGAGAAACGCCTGAGACCCACCACTGCCTTTATTACAATACGAATAATTACCATCTGTTGATATTCCATACCAGGAAGTATTATCATCATAAGAGTTACAAGTTCCGGTCGTGGTATTCACCGTTTGAATTATGAGGTTCTTACCTTCCTCATATTCAAGACCCGTGCTGAATGTTACACTCAAAGTTTGTGAATATTGGGTTGGAACAACAGTCGCTTCAACGGTAGTCCCTGACAATGTTTGAACACTTGATATCGTCGACACATCAGTCAAAG
>CALAVD010000109.1 GCA_937892085.1 uncultured Prevotellaceae bacterium | reverse complement strand
TAAAAACCATGTGATGCCATATGAAGGACACTAGGACATGATTTGCAGATATCCTTAAATTGTTCTTCTGAAGCATATTCTCCAATATATTTATATACACTAATATTATCTTTATCTCGTTTAACTTCACTTTCTATCTCATCAATTTCACTAAGTGTTTCTTCTAAATATGCCCAATTTCCTCTTGTGTTAAGGCTATCAAGAGTGAATGTTGGTTGATCGTATTTTTGTATGGTGTATTTAACACCACCAAAGAGAGCGACACTCTCTATGGCAAGAGGCTTTTGAAATAATATTTGTTTTGTTGATGAAACTCGATTAAGTGGGAATTTATCAAATGCAGCTATACCATTCTCATCCATCAAACTCTCAATATTTATAAGAGATAATAGACCTATCGGTGAAAAAAAAATTCTAGAAGCCACCTTGAGATATGGAGCCAAAGTGTCCCATAACTTATTATATAAATTGTAACCCAATTTTTCTGAATATGATTTCGGTTGTTGTTCATACACATCTTTTGCAACTTCAACTTCAAATAAATCTACAAATACAGGATTGGATGAAGTTTTAGTAATTATTAATGCACCATATCGTTTCCCTGTATCATTTTTTGAATATAACGTTTCTTTTTCTCCATACTCAATGAACTCTATTGCGACTTCATCAATATCTAATTTCTCTTGAATACTATTCCATTTTACAAATACTGTTGATTTGAAGTTCTCGATTAATTTTGATCTTAAATTCCTTTCTCTTAGCTCGTATTCATGTAATAATATCAATCTATCATTGAAATTTTTTTCTTTATATATAATGTCTTTTAGAAAGGATAGGCTTTGATATTCTGGATACAATGATTCATCGGTTATGAATGGAATAAGAGATGATGAATTTAGATATAAATTCTTTGTTAATAATGCGGAATTATAGGCTAATGATAGACACAAACTATCATTGGAATTGATTGTTCCCCAATCAATAAAGTTGTATATTGAATGACCGCCTTGTTGTAAATACAATTCTGACTCTACAGAACCGAGCAATGGTAACATCTCTTGTAAATCGTTTTCTAAAAATTCATAATACATAGGTAAATATTTGTGCATCGCATTCTCATCATGAATTGAAATCGCATTTTGACAGACAAGAAAAAGCCTATTGCTATTTTTGTCAATTAAAAAAGCTTGTTCAGCCAACTTAAATGAAGTGGCATAATCTCCTAATCTTAAATGATGTTTAGCACGAATTGATAGTATGTTCGCAAATGTTTGATTCGCATTATTATGTTTTTTGTAATATTGCAAATATAACTCATATGTTGTTAGTGCCTTTTCAATATAATATTCATACTTCTCCTTATTTTCCTTAAATTGTTCTCCCTTCAATATTTGTTCATACATTAGTTCTGAATATGCTTCAGCCATATAATAATATATGTATGTCATCGAAGTGCAAATAGTGTCGCCAAAAGTGTCAAACACTTTTTTCCCAACGCTAATGATAGTATCTGGGTGCCCATTATTATACATCATTAATAAGGCATAATCTGAGATTAATGGTTCTAAAGATGTTTTCTCTCGTAATGCAATCTCTGTTTGTTTAATAGAAGCTGCTTCTGATGGTTGATGAAGATTCCAAAAATCTAAAGCTAAATTCGAAAGTAATTTGCAGTAGTGTAAGCTGATCGTTCCACTGTAAAAGAGTGCATCATTATAAGCCTTATCTATATATATTTTTGAGCTTGACATATCTTTTAGAAGAAAATAATTATGTCCAATTTCTGAATTATATGATGCTATACGCAATAGGACACTTGGATCATAAGATTTGATAACTTCTAATGTTTCAATAGCTTTTTCATAAAGTGAAATAGCTTTGAGTTGATCGTTTTCTTGGGCACTAGCATTCGAAGCTCTTATTTCAAGGATATCAATGTAGTTCAAATAATAATTTATAATCTCATTTTTGTAAAATGATGTGTCCAAACTATTAATAAATCCAACATATCGATTAAACCATGCATCACATTCTTCCATCTTATTATTAAAAAAGCGATTTGTGTAAAAGTCATTAGCTAATTCCACAAACTTCTCAACATCTTTTTTATCATAGTTGCTATTTTTTATATAATCAAGTGTATTAGACAATGAGTAGATGGAATCACATAAAGGTGTTTCTGTATAACTTGCTAAGATTGGTGCAATAAAATCTGTAATAATAGGGATCTGACTGGGGGCGACTTTCTTCATATCATTGATGATAGACAAGTAAGTTTTTATTGCATCGGACTTTAGCCCTAAATCTCGATACAAAATACATACCATATCTCTATTGACAAAATATTCTTCCAATGTCAAACCATGGTCAAAAAAATATTCTAAGTGCTCTTCTACTAAATTACAATTCCATTTTTGGTAATCTAATGCAGATTGTTTATCTCCAATAGATCCTATATATGTTGCATAGTCTACAATTCTATTAGATGCTTTTACATATAGACCGTCATTAATGTAAAAATTTATACTATCATTAATGCTTACATAATTCGTTTGCGAATAACAAAAAGTGTTAATCGAGATATAAATAAATATACCAAAAAGATATCTAAGTATTACCCCATTCATCATTGTATTTTATTCAATAGCTCTCTAGTCTTATCGCCGATAGCGGTGCCTTCTGGAGCAATGTCTATGAGTTTTATAAGAACATCTTTTGCTTTCTTTTTGTCATTGTTCTTTAAATAGCCGATAGCAAGGTTCCAGCCTATTTCGGGAGCATAATCGGTATAGTCGTTATAGGTTTCTTGTATGGCAATCTCCCAACATAATGACAGTTCACGAAGCGTGTTATCTAAGTCTTTCTTTGATGTAACGTTGTCAAAGAGTTTGGCAAGTTTGTTCTCTATCTCTGCATTATCTTCTCCGCCACGTATAAATTGAGAAGATGAGAAAATAGTAGAGTATTCATTTCCAAGTGCTGTGGTCTTTCGATAATCATGATAAGTAAAACCACCCCAAATCAGCAAGGCCACAGAAGCGGCAGCCGAGAGCCATGTGGCAGTCTGTCGCCATGACATTACCTTGCCTTTTTTCTTAGTGGCACTAGCATTCTTTGCAACCGCTCTAATCTCATCAGAATCTGCCGTAAGAAACTCTCCAATAACTTCCTCATCATTAGCTGCTCCGACCTCTTTCATGGCTTTTGCCATACGAGCCATCGCGATAGCTTTCTCTTTCAAGTCGGTATTGGTTTCCAGCTCACGCATAAATGCCTGTTCCTCTTCGGCAGTCATTTCTCCTTTGAGGTATTTGGCAATGCTCTCATCATCAAGCAGCATTTTCTCGTCTATGTGGTTATTTGTATCCATAAGTCTTTTGTTAAAAGATTCGTTCAACAATTTCCTTGTAGCGTTTTTTGAACTTATCACAGCAACGATGTTTAGTGACTTTGACCGAACTTTCGCTACTGTAGTTGAGCATGCTTGCCAACGTCTTCATGGAGAATCCGTCTCGATAGAAACCCCAGAGCAGGCCGTCGCAGGGTTCTGGCAAGTTTCTCACAATTTGCCGCACTAATGCCGCTTTGCGCGATTCGACGTGTTCATCGTTGTCTTCAAGGGCTAAGAGTCGGTCAATGCGTTCGTCTTCAAATACGTCTTTTGTTGCATCAGGGTAGTCATCAATGATGTTTAGTGTTTTGCCACTTTGACGCATTCGTTCAAAAGCCTTATTGCGACAAATGCTGTTGAAGTAGGTGGAAAGTGAAGCTGTCATGTTGGCAAGTTTGCCATCCAATATGTTCTGATGCAATGTGATAAATGCCTCTTGAAACACGTCCTCGCAATCGGGGCGCGACAATGAAAAATGTCCTTGCAAGAAAGCAAGGGTTTTCTCCCACTGCTTCGAGGCAAAATTATTCAGAGTATCGTGAGAATATTCCATGTAAAGTATTTACTTCAAACTTGTCTCGTAAACCATATTCTGTCGTGTGAGGCGTCGGTCACTGTCCATCTTCCTTTTCACTTCTTGAACCCATGTCAACGATTTAGATAATGGGGTTGACTTTAATACGCTATTAATGTAGTATGACAGCGGACCATAGTATTGACCATTTTGCTTAACCTCACAATTTGATTGATAAGAACGGCAAGCTTCTAAGATGATAATGTCACCTTGTGAGATATTGCTATTAATAACAAAATGTCCATTAGTGTTTATTCGAGGGCGATATGCGCGACCGTTGGAACTAAACCCATCTCGAGTGCCCCTGATGATTTGTTCTTCGTCTTCTTCTGATTCTTCGCCGCGTGAAGAACCTCCAGAATGGCAAGCATCTATTACAACACATAGGAAACCTTTGGCCCCAATTTTTGTTCTTATCTGGTCAAAATATTTTGAAAGTTCATCGTCAAGGATATGATTTTCACCCTCATATTTTCCTTTGCTGTAAACCTTCTGTGCGTCATAAGGAATGATTGCTTCGTCCCAGCCATCTTCTTCGTCTTTATTCTTGTCTTCAAAAGGCTGACCATGACCAGAAAAGTGAATATAAACCATATCACCTGGCTTGCATGAATTCACAAGAGATTTTATTTCTTTCCTTATACGTTTAGCTGTCGCTTGCTGGTTAGTTACTTTGGTGATTTTGAACTTTTGCGATTTCAAAGTTGTGGCAATCAGTTCTACATCATTGGCACCATGAATATTGCTCCATTGACTACTTGGAGCGTTGGCAGATGCGCCATAATCGGAAATGCCAATCAAAAGCGCCCGATTGGTAGTAGCTTGAGTAGGAAAGAAATATATCAGTAATGAAACCACTACCAACAATTTTATAACGCGATAAGATACGAGTTTCATGATTATAATATGAGATAAACTTTGGCAAAATTCGTAAAAAAACTACTATTAAACAAGGATTTTATATATTTTTTTAAATGCTGTGTTCAGATACCATAAGGAGATTGTCACCAAATGAGATGGCTCGCGATGAGGCGCGCCACGGACAAGGCTTCACCGGCCTGCTCAAGCGCTACGTCGGCAAGTAATTAATTCCTTCAAGGATAACTCTAACAAACTAAAGATGGTGTGTCAAAATGACACATCATCTTTTATTTCGTCAAAAATGGAAGGTCGTAGCCATGCACCACAGGTTCGCCAGCTACTCCTGGTGTTTCAAGTTGGCTGGCCTTGCCAATATCCTTTATGCGTGACCTGTAGTCGCTCCTGATGGCATAATCATCAAGTTCCTCGCGGCGATGACGGCTCATCTCCACAAACTCCTGCTCCCGCTCTATGCCTAAAAAGCGACGACCAAGCAGTGAGGCTGCTATTCCTGTAGTTGATGAGCCGGCAAAGGGGTCTAAAATCCATGAGCGCTCATCGGTAGATGCAAGAATGATGCGTGTGAGCAGCGACAATGGCTTCTGGGTGGGATGCTTCCCGCACGATTTCTCCCAGCGCGCAATGGCAGGCAAGCGCCACACGTCGGTCATCTGCTTGCCATCATTGAGGACCTTCATCAGCTCGTAGTTGAACTTATGCGGCACTTTTGCACTCTTGCGTGCCCAGATCACAAACTCGGTGGAATAGGTGAAATAGCGGCACGATATATTGGGTGGCGGATTGGTCTTTGCCCAAGTCACCACATTCAATATTTTGAAACCTAACGATGTAAGGCTGTTGGCGACACTGAAGATGTTGTGATAAGTGCCACTGACCCATATCGTGCCACCAGCTTTTAATTTGTCACGGCATAGCGACAACCATTGCAGGTTAAAATCGTTTATCTCATGGGGGCTTCTGCCTTTGTCCCAATCGCCCTTATTCACGCTCACAATCTTGCCTGCCTGAAAACTGATGCCGTCGTTGGACAAAAAATAAGGCGGGTCGGCAAAAATCATGTCAAACTTGAAGTCAAATGCCCCAAGCAACTCCATGCAATCACCATGAAGCAAAGTGAAATCACGATTAACACTGCGATAATATGGAATGAGAGGTGGCATTAATCTTTTATGCTATCAAGAAAACCTCTAAGAGTTGATAAATTATAAACACAAGGAATAGAATAATAAGCTTCTTGCAACTTGTTCTTAGCACTATTCCAACCTTTGCCATCTGTAACCCACACAAATTCAAAGCCCGGTACGGAGTTTATTCTTGGACCAATTTCTGTGAAAGAACGAGCAGTTTCATTAAGTTTACTGCCTCCCCCACTATAGAAATTCACTTCAAATAAATATGTTTTTGCTTTTGTCGTTATCACAAAATCAAAACGCTTTTTGTCAGTTCCTAACGCTGCTGTTATTTCTGGCCATTCATTTGAGACAACTTCTTTTCGGTATTGAAGTCCAGAATTTTTTATTATCAACTCGACAGTATCTTCCATCGCATCTCCGCTGCGATTTTTGCGAGCGTTTGAATCCAATCCAGCCTCAACACCAAAAACATAATCGACAAGATTTTTGATATTCTTGTCTTGGAAAACTTGAGCTAAACCTGTTCCTTCAATATATTCAATAACACCTTCTAATGTTTCAAAGTAGCTTTCAAGCAAAACAAATTCTGCTTTATCATTTATGACCATTTTCTTGTCTCTCTTTCGGCAAGCGACTAATATCAGCAAGACATCAAAAACCCTTTTGTCGTTATTCCATAATTTAGTGATTGCAGAACGCAAATCTTCCTTGCCAATCAAATAATTAAGGGTATTCAGTTTTATCTCAATGCTCGCAACATTTTTTCTGATTTTATCAAAATCAGTCCAAAAGCTTAATGTCGCATTAGTCTCTGATAATTGAGACATGAACAGATTAAATTGTTCTTCGGTATGTGCAGCAGTGTTCATATCGCTATTGGTTCAATTGTTGGTGTAATATAGTTTCGGATAAGAAGTTCCGTAAGTTTTCCTCTCTTGCTTGGGTTTGCATTAACAGCTCTTGAAGCATAAACCCTTTGAATATCAAAATCCTCATAAAGTTCCTCAAAAAAAGTGTCTTCTGGGTTTTTCGCCGAGCAATCCGAATTACTAAGCATCCACAGAACATTGTTCTTGACCGATAGCTCACGACAGAAATCAGCTAATTCTCGTTGACTATCATCATTAAATTCTTCTTTGACAAACGAATTAAAACTTGATGTTGAACTTAATGGTCTATATGGCGGGTCGAAGTAGAAAAAGTTAAGACAATTGTTATTTATATAATTAACGGTTTCGTCAAAATTACCGTTGAGGATTTCTATCTCACATTTGTTTAATAATTCGCTGTCGGCATAAAGCACATCAGCATTGCAGATAGTTGGATTTGAATATTTTCCAAACGGGACATTAAATTCACCCTTAGAATTTTCTCTGTAAAGCCCATTGAAACACGTGCGATTAAGAAATATCAATAAGGACGAAGTTTCCAATATATCAAGTTTGGTTTTATTAAATCTATTGCGTTGTAATAAATAAAACTCTTTCCGAGATTCTTCTGTTTTAAGTGAATCGTAATCATGTTGAAGATTAGAAAGCATAATAACAAGCCCATCCACGTCTTTTTTGATTATTGTGTATGCGTCTATTAATTTCTTATTAATATCATTTATGACAATCTTCTTAATGTTAGAAAACTTTTGCAACATGAAAAACAACATTGCTCCACCACCCACAAATGGTTCGAAATAATTAAATTCTTCATTATAAAGCTCATTAGGAAGCATAGAATCTAGCTGTGACAAAAGTTGTCTCTTGCCTCCGACCCATTTCAAAAAAGGTTTTGCATTTTTGATGTTATGCATTATCTAATCCAATAAAGTTTCTGTTGCTAATTTATAACAAAAGTACGTTATTAAATTGACAAAAATTCTAATAGATCACTCTTTAAGATTTTGGATCAAAAAAGATCATTTCAGAAAGATTAGTAGGAGGTCTTAATCTTGCGAGGTTTTGTGATTATTTGTAGGATTATCTGGAGAGGTGATTGAAAATTCGGTAATTTGCGGAGTGAAACTCCGCATTTTACAGAAAAAGTGCCACAGCTAAACTGAAGCACTATCAAAATTCGTAAAAAGCCAGATATTAAACAAGTATTTTCATGTTTTTTTGAATCTGTGTTTAGATGCCATAGGAGCTATGCCGGTATCCTCAGCACCGTACTGATTTTTTAAAAGGCGTGATGCTCGCAAGCACCACGCCTTATATTATTCCCAGACTTTGTCGCAATTGTTTATTGGAAAGCGTTCTCGCTCAGGCCCTTGCCGCCGATGGCGAGGTCTTTCATGTAGGCAGGAACTGGCTTGCCTAAGTATTTGTCAACATAGAGTTTGGCAAGATACTGTCCGAGCATGAAGCCATGGCCGCGCAGACCGGTGAGCAAGCCCACCTCTGGGTCGATGATGTAGCGAGGCTCGATGTAGTAGCCCGCCCACACTGCGTGGAATCCGACAGAAGCTAAGTTAGGAATCCACTGCGCGAACATCTCGCTCACAATCTTGAGGAATGCCTCGCTGTTGTACTTGAGGTTCTGGCGTGCCTCGTAGGGGTCGCAGTCGGGCGACGCGCAGCCGATGATTTGCCCGGTGTGCAAGAACTGCTGCCCATAGACGGCATTGAAGCCCTTGTAGTGCCGGCGGTCGATGATCATGTCGAGCGAGTCGCCGTTCACGCCCATGTTAGGCAGACGGCGAGTGATGAATGCCTGGTGCTTAACAGGGAAGAGTTGTGTGTCGATGCCGAGCATGTCGGTAAATTTCTCTGAGCCCCATCCCATGGCATTGACAAAGTGGTCGCAGGTGTACTCCACGTAATGCTTGTCGTGACGGCGCACCAGCACACGGAATTTGTCGCCTGCACGCTCCACGTGGAGCACTTCGCAGTCTTCGAGCACCTCGCCGCCATGCTGCTTGCCCACGGTGCGCACATAGTCGATGGTGCGTCCCGGAGTGGCTTGCCAGCAGTTCTGTGAAATCAGAGCATGGCTGTAGATGTTGTCGTTGGGGTTCCAGTATGGTGAGATTTCCTTGGTGAAGTCCTTGCGGTCGATCATGTAGGCTTCGCTCCATGCGCGTGACGCGTCGAGAGAGCGATAGGTCGCGTCGTCGTGCACGAGGTTCACGTAGCGTGTCATCTTCAGGTCGATGTTGCAGTGCTCCTGGTCGTCGCGGAAGATTTCCAAGTTGTGCATAGCGATGTCGCTGATGTCGGGATTAGAGAAGGCAGGTCGTCCGCCACCGATGCAGCGCCATGTAGAGCCGCGGTCGTAGTTGACGAGGACCGTGCGCTTGCCAGCCTCGGCAAAGTAGCGGAATGCCGCACTACCCGCCATACCGCCGCCAGCCACGAGAATTTCGGTCTCGGCTTTCTCGATTACTGAGCCATGCTCAAAGACGAAGGTCTGCTTGGTTTCGCCATTATATACATCGCCCAGGGTCACCTGGTTGGCGAGTGGCGCGCGTGGCGTGCTGTCGCCAGTCACCTCAATGCCATGGGCTCGCAAAATCTGTTTTGCTCTCGACACACAGCGCTTGCCGCGGCAGGGACCCATGCCCATGCGGGTGGTGTGCTTGAGTTCGTCAACCGAGATGTACTTGCGGTCGCCAATCACGGCGAGCAGTGTCTTTACATCCACATCCTCGCAGTGGCACACGAATGACTTGCCTTCCTCGCCATCGGTGAGAGGACGCAGGTTCAGTGGCTCGGGATAGCGCTCCTTGAGAATGAAGCCGTTTATTTGGTTCAATTCCTCGACTTGGGTGACCTTGACGCGTGCCACATTGGTCTTGTTGTTTTTCTTGAGCACTTTCTCTATGGTTCCTTCGCCCACTTTAGCGCCGTTGTCGTCAACCAAGAACACTTCTTTGCCCTCTTCCACCTCATATTCTACAGGCAGGAACACCACATTCTTGCGCTTGTCGTAGCCGAAGATGGCCAATCCTGGGCAGTGGTTCACGCACTGCATACAGCCGATGCACTTGTTGTAATCAACCATGGGCACACTCGATGTGGTGGGCTTGCTGATGGCGCCCTGCGGACAAGAGAAAGTGCAGGGGTTGCAAGCGAAACCATAGAGGCAGTTGATCTTCACGTAGGGTTTTGCTGCCATGCGCTCCTCATCGGGGATGCGTGGCTCGTCGAGCAGGCGCACGGGACGCTGCTGCGAGTCGATGTACTGGCGCGAAACCTCGAGATAGTCCTCGTAGGGGAAACGCAATCCCATCTCTTGAGCCACCTCGTAGGCCACCTGCTTGCCGCGAAGCACGGCACTGGTGCCTTCGCCAATGCGCACGGCATCGCCCGCGCCATACACGTTGCGGCCAAATACGGCACGGCCTTTCACGAGCAGTTGGTTATCTGGAATCAGACCGGTGCAGATGTTGATGATGTCGATGTCGTCAATCACTTGCTCAGTGCCTGGAATGGGCTGGAAATTGCGGCATTCGGCAATCACGGCGCCAGTAACGCCGGTGTAGTCCTCGTTAGGGATGGCACGGATAAGCACGTGTGATGTCATGATAGGGATGCCCAAGCGGCGCACGCGGTTGGCCTGCACGGGGAAGCCTCCCTCGTGGTCCATACCCTCGATAATCGCCTTGATGGTGGCACCCGCCTGCATAGCCTGGTAACTGGTGAGATAACCGATGTTGCCAGCGCCCACGGTGAGCACGCGCTTGCCCAGCAGGGTGTGCTCCTGGTTCATCATCTTCTGGAACACAGCGGCGGTATATACACCTGGCACGTCGTCGTTCTCAAACACCGGCATGAAAGGCACGGCTCCGGTAGCCACCACCAGATGGTCGGCGTCGATGTAGCTAACCTCCTGAGTGACGATATTCTTGAGTGCTATGCGGCGACCTTCGAGCAGGTCCCACACGGTGTTGTTGAGCAGGATACCGTCGTGGTTGTCGCCAGCAAGAGTCTTGGCGATGTCGAAACCGCGCATACCACCGAACTTCTGCTCTTTCTCAAAGAAGAAGAACTGGTGGGTCTGCATATTGAACTGACCACCCTCGGTGGCGTTGTTGTCAACCACAATGTTGGGAATTCCCAGCGCAGTGAGCTGCTCGCGGCACGCAAGGCCGGCAGGACCGCCGCCAATGATGGCAACGGTGGTCTTGTAAATCTTGGTCTCACTGGCTTCACGGGGTTTAACTTCGGGCATGTAGTCCTTAGGAATCTCGCGCACCTCTTTCACGCCGTCAACGCTTGTGATGCAGATGCGTCGCACCTGGCCATCGACAAGCATCTCGCAGGCACCGCACTTGCCGATGCCGCACTCGAGGCTGCGGTTGCGTCCACTTGTGCTGTGACTGTGCACAATAAGTCCTGCCTGATGAAGGGCTGCAGCTATGGTTTTACCCTTCTGCCCGCGAACGGTTCTCCCTTCAAACTGGAACTCCACAAATTCTTCTTTGGGAAGGTCAAGGATAGGATGGTTCTCAATCTTATACATGATAATTGGTTTTATTGTTAATTGGTTATTAGTTGTCTTTATTCCACAAAAATAGAGATTTTTTGTGAGTTTTGTGTTAAAAAGGCGAAAATATTGAGAAATTTTAACCCAATGCAGTAGTGTTATTTCAGGCGGGATTTCAGTCGCAGGATTCTTTCGCTTGATTGGTGCACTCGCTCGTAGGGCACTTTGCCGGACTTCACTAAATCTACGATGATGTCCACGAGGTGGAACGGGCGGTCGGCCTCAAAGCCGGTTTCGATGTTGTTGCCTGCAAGCAGGATGTCGGCTCCGGCGTTGATGGCAAGGGCTATGGCGTCCTCTATGGAGTATTGCCCCAAGATGCCTTCCATGTACATGTCGTCGGTGACTATCACGCCGTCGTAGTGCAGGTTGTCGCGCAGCAGTTCTGTGATGATTTTGTGCGACAGGGTAGCTGGATAGTCGGGATCGAGACGGCGGTTGTAGATGTGGGCTGTCATCACCACGTCAACTTTGTTCTTGGCGATGAGGTTGGCAAAAGGCTCCAATTCTCGCGGCTGCCAAGTGTCGGTGACATCTACCAAGCCCTCGTGCGAGTCGCCGAGCGCGCTGCCGTGCCCGGGGAAATGCTTCACGGCGCAGAGAACGCCGTGCTTGTAGTGGGCGTCGATAAACCAGCCCGCATGGCGGGTGATGGCATCTACATCGGTCGAGAAACAGCGCTTGAAGTGCCCAATGTGCGGACTATCGTCACGATGTATGTCGAGCACTGGAGCAAGGTTGAGGTTCACGCCGCACTCTTTCATCTCCTCGGCTATGCTCATGGCATAGTGGAGCGTGGTGTCACGGTTATCTACGGTGCCTAAATGCAGGGCGTTGACAGTTGGCTTGAAGCCATACTGCGGCTTCAGGCGGCACACCATGCCGCCTTCTTGGTCGGCGGCGATGATTAGGGGCTCGTCGGCGTAGCTTTGCAGCTGCGCCGTGAGCGCCGTGAGGCGTTCTTTGGTCGTGATGTTGCGGGTGCCTATCTTGCGTGGCCCGTCGGCGGTGAGGTCTATGTCGAAGAGCACTATGCTGCCCACGTGGAGGTCGCGCACATAGCGTGCCGCATCGCTACTGTCGTCAATGCGGTCGCCGCGGAACCCCACCATGAGCATACGCGCCGCCTCGCGCCTGAGGATGGAGTCGTCAGGAAGTTGTGCTCTCAGCGATAATGGCAGCAATGCCAGTAATGCTATCAGCACCACTGGCATTGTCCTTTTTATTTTAGATGAATTTGTTGTCATAGTCAATCAAAAGAAAAAGAAGAAAAAAGCGGCCGCCCATTCTTTGCTCATGCCTTCCACATAGCCCAAGCAACTGTGGCTGGAGTTTTCCACGCGTCCGTCGCTGCGCACGTAACCCAAGCAGCTGTGGCTGCTGTTCTCAATGCGTCCGTCGCTGCGGATGTAGCCCAAGCAGCTGTGGCTGCTGTTCTCCACGCGTCCGTCGCTACGAATGTAGCCCAAGCAGCTGTGGCTGCTGTTTTCCACGCGTCCGTCGCTACGGATGTAGCCTACAGTGCTGTGACTGCTATTGCTGATGCTTTGCGCACTGGCATTAAATGCCAAGCATCCCGTAGCTATCACCACAAGGGCAATAATGTATCTCAAGTGTTTCATAATAGAATATTTTATATGTCTGACGATTGGTATTTTTCCGTTCCACGTTTCCGTTCCACGTTTTTCGTTCCACGTTCCACGATTGCGCAGCAATCTATTTAAAGAAATCGAAGAAATAGTAGGCGGCGACGCGTTGCAGCGAGATGCCGTTGGCAAAACCTAACACCTCACCAGTGGGAGTGGTCACTTTGCCGCTCTTCACCTCGATATATCCGAGCACGTTGCTCTCGCCATCGTTCACGGCGCCGTCGGCGGTGATGTAGCCTATGCGCTCACCATCTTTATTGAAGATCTGCATCTTGGCATCGATGCGTCCCACGGTCTTGCTCTTGGCGTTAGCGATAGTGCCATCGTTGTTGAAATAGCCGATGGGGTCGTAGTTGCCGTTGCGCACGGTGCCGTTGGCGGCAATCTTACCCACAATGTTGTAGTTCGCATCGCGCAACTGCTGAGCCATAGTGCTGCCGCTGCCCACCGCAAGAAGCATGACGACTGCCATAATAATATTTCTTGTAAAAGTCTTCATCGCTGGCATGATATTTAAGAGTTAAACATTTTCACTGCAAATTTAAGCACTTTTTTTGAAAACAATGAATAATATACACAAAAAATGCTTTGCCACTTAGACTTAAGCCCACAGGCAAGGTTTAAGAAACAAAAGCTTTAACGCGTGATTTTTGTTTGTGCTTTTTCTTTTTCCTTTAAAATGTGTATCAATGAGATGAAATTCTATTAACTTTGTAGCATGAAAGCTGATTTTTTATGTCACGCTCTCCTTTAATGACCAATAATGATGTTGATAACATTTTGAATAAAAGTTATTAACATAGCAAAACATTTTAAGGGAAAAATGATTATCTTTGCGAAATTAAGACGCAAAAAATAGGTATTAATAATGAATATAGGCATAAATAAAACTAACATAAATGAGTTGTTAGATTATGGCGAACGTGTCAGTTTGGAATGCAAGAAGTCAGAGAACCACGTTCCTAAGTCCGTTTGGGAAACATATTCTGCATTTGCCAATACTAACGGCGGTTATATCATACTGGGTATAGAAGAAGATATGACTGCTGAACATGTAGAAGATCGCTTCCATATACAAGGGATTAATAATGCCGAACAGCAACGGAAAGATTTTTGGAGCACCATCAATAGTGATAAAGTCAGTTCGTGTTTATTGAAAGATGAAGACGTACAAGTAGTTGGGTATGATGATGAGATTAATCTTATAGTGATTCATGTGCCTCAAGCAACTTACCGTGACAAACCAGTCTATATCAATGGGAATGTATATAAAGGAACTTTCAAACGCAATCATGAAGGTGACTATCATTGTGACGAAAGCGAGGTAAAAGCAATGATTCGTGATGCCAACGAAGACGGCAATGACGGCAATCTCATTGATTATTATACTATGGATGACATTGATATGCCCACATTAAAAAGCTACAGAAACGAATTTGAAAACAGAAATATTGGTCATGCATATAACCAACTGGATGATAAGGAATTTCTGAAACAATTTGGGGCATATACCATAGATCGAACTAACGGAAAAGAGGGGCTGACTCTAGCCGGATTGCTTATGTTTGGCAAAGGATTGTCTGTTAGAGAGCGTTTTTCTAACTTTCGAATGGATTATATCGATATGACCAACTTGCAAGGGGATATGCGATATAGTGATCGTCTAACATACGATGGGACTTGGGAAAATAATTTGTACAACTTCTTCCATAAAGTACTGTCAAAGTTGACGAGCGATTTGAAGCGTCCTTTCCGCTTGGAAGGTGTGCAAAGAAATGATGATACCCCTGCACACAAGGCTATCCGTGAGGCTTTGACCAACAGTATAATTCATGCAGATTTCTTTTTATCGGGCAGTATTCTAAGAATTGAAAAACATGACGGATGTTTTTGCTTTAGAAACCCTGGGTCATTGAAATTGCCTATCGCCCAAATCTATGAAGGTGGGAGTTCTAAAGCTCGTAATCCTCGAATTCAAAACATGCTGCGCATGATTGGATATGGAGAAAACTTAGGGTCAGGCTTTCCCACAATTCTTGATGCATGCAAACAGGAGAAATGGAGAAAACCCGATTTGGATGATATAAATGATCTTAAAGAAGTGAGGTTTAAGTTGTGGACAATATCCATGTATCCTAAAGAGGTTGATGCTTTTCTTCACAACTTTTTGGGCAACAGCTTCAATAATTTGTCAAGCGATGCATTGTCGGTATTATCAGTTGCATTTGTTGAGAAAGAAGTGACAAATCAAAGAATGCAGACTCTATTGGAGAAAAATTCATTGGAAGTGGCAAAGGTTTTGAAACAATTAACGGATATAGAGTTGCTAACAGCGAATAGTAAAGGGCGTTGGACAACATATAAGATTAATTATGAGTATAAGCACAATGGGTTGTCTAATGGGTTGTCTAATGGGTTGTCTAATGGGTTGTCTAATGGGTTGTCTAACGGGTTGTCTAACGGGTTGTCTAAATCGGAATCCACAACTTTATCCGTATTGAAATTGATAAAAGAAAATTCATATATCACAAGAAAAGAACTATCATCGAAATTGGGAATCTCTATAACGGCAATCCAAAAACATATTAACAAACTCAAATTTAACAACCAAATTAAACGTGAGGAACCTGCCACTAATGGTGGACATTGGGTGATATTATCAGATTAGTACTTGAAATAAAGTTTGTTAAACCTCCCACCAGCTGAGCTGAAGGTGTCAAGAATGAGGAAAGCCGTCCGACAAGTGAGATATTGGGTTGAAACTACTCCCAATGACAAAACTTATAAACTGGAATTGTTAGAGGAATATAATGGTACAGAATTAAATGAGTCAGTTCTGTGTGAGCATGGTTTTTCTGGTGGTAGAAGTCTTGAGACTCCTAATTGTAATTATGTGGAACCATTGAATTATATAAAATCAATATTCTAACATCGGTAATTTATTGAGCGTGGAAAATGTTATTTTTTTTGGAAAAATAGTAACGACATATTTTGATAGAATGCTAAAGCTTACTTTTGTAGCATGAAAGAGGATTTTTTATCGAGGACAAGGATGCTGCTGGGCGAGGAGGCGCTATTGAAACTGGCGCGGAGCCGCGTGGCGGTGTTTGGAGTTGGGGGTGTGGGAGGCTATGCCGTCGAGGTGCTGGCGCGCAGCGGCGTGGGGGCTATCGACCTCTATGACAATGATGTGGTGAGCGTGAGCAACATCAACCGCCAGATCATCGCTACTACCGGCACCGTGGGGCGCTGCAAGGTGGATGTGGCGGTGGAGCGTGTTCTCGACATCAACCCCGAGTGCAAGGTGCGTGGATTCAAGATGTTTTATGTGGTGGCAAATGCCGGCGAGGTGGATCTCTCGCAATATGACTACGTGGTTGACTGCATCGACACCGTGAGTGCCAAGATGGAGCTGGTGAGGCGTTGCACAAGGCTTGGAGTGCCAATCATTTGCAGTATGGGAGCCGCCAACAAGCTCGACGCCAGCGCGTTCCGTGTTGCCGACATCAGCGACACCGATGTGGACCCTTTGGCGCGAATCATGCGTAAGCGGCTGCGCAAGGAAGGGATTGAGCACTTCAAGTGCGTATTCAGTAAAGAGCAGCCTCGCAAACCGTTGCTTCCGAGCGATGATGCCGAGCCGGGCAAGCGTCCCGTGCCGGCAAGCAACGCCTTCGTCCCTGCCGCCGCTGGCATAGTGTTAGGCGGCGAAGTGGTGATGGATTTGGTTAAGAGTGCGCTTCGCGCAGTTTAGTGTTTAGAGTTAAGAGTTAAGAGGATTGTGGATAGTTGTTGAGCTGTGGCGTGGATTTCTTCCTCGCTTTCAAGATAGGTGGAGTCGAATTGCAGCTTTGCCTTCTCGTAGAATGGCGCGCGCGCTTCTATGCCACGAGCCACCGAGGCCTTGATGTCGCTGTCGCTCATGCCGCTCAGCAGCGGACGCTTGCTGCGCTGCTCGGGCAGCACCAAGCGCGACGTGATGCGCTCCACGCTCGTCGTGAGCCACACGGTGACGCCCAGGCGGTTCATCAGCTCCATATTCCCCGCCTGCAGCGGAGTGCCGCCGCCACACGCCACCACGGTGTCGCCGCCTGCTGCCGCCACCTCCTCCAGGGCTTCGCGCTCCAACTCGCGGAAACGCGCCTCGCCGCACGTCATGAAAATCTCCTTAGCGGTCTTCCCCTCTTTGTCCTCGATATACTTGTCGAGGTCCACAAACCGCCAGCCCATAATCCTTGCCAGCGGCTCACCCAGCGTGGTCTTCCCGCAACCCATATACCCAATCAAAAACACCGGTTTCATAACAATTTTATTTTGGAGAATTAAAGCTCATCTCAAGCCGCCCTAACAACCTGCTCAACTGCGAGATAGCAAACTGTTGTAACTGATTAATATTTAAACGGTAAAGGTACAAAAATAAAATTTCCCAAACAAATAATTTGGCAAAAATCGAAAAAAAATCAGCCAGTTGCAGTTTTTTTTGCAACTGGCCAAATTCTATTCCGTATTTTCGGGGAAGTTATGGATAGATTATGAATTCAAGTTCCTTGAACGCTTCTTCCGCAACTTATTGCTTGGCGAGCATCACGAGTTGAGAAACCGCTATATGCTCATCAATGCCGAGGAACAGACTCCGGACAAGCACCGAACAAGTACCGAACAAGTACCGAACAAGCTCAAGGAAGTGCTCCCGAACGTAGCGACATTGGTTAAAGCTATTGGCGATAAAGAGCTGAAAATTACTGAGATGATGGAGGCTGTGGGGCTGAAACACCGCCCGACATTCCTGTATAATTACCTGACCCCGGCCATCGACTTCGGATTGGTGACAATGCTCTACCCCAATAGCCCGCGTCACCCCCGGCAGCGCTATCGCCTCACCCCCAAAGGCCTCATCCTCCTAAACCAAATCGGCAACGATTGATAATAATCTCTCCCGCTACGCAAATAGGCAACGCTCATGAGTCGCACAATTGCCATCCATAAGACAGTTCATGAACTCTTATCGTAACCCAACTACGCTCAACTTGCATCTTGTGGAAAACTTTATTGTGTTCTTTGTAACTTCGTTACAAAAATTTCATTACCTTTGCATCTTATAGGCAAGGATTTTGGCAACTTGCCACCAGCGAATGACTACATAACCGATTAAGACACAGCAAATTCCGTTGCGACATTTAAGCTTTGGTCAGCTCGCTGGAACCACATCGGAGTTTCGTTTTTATATATTACTCACATGGCAAAAAAGGCAAATACAAAGAAAGAGGAAGTTCTGAACCTTGACAATATATTGTTCAAGTGAAGAGATATATTAAGGCAAGCAAAGAATTCGGGTTCGTTCTTTGAGAAGCGTGATATGATGCTAACTCTCGTGTTCCTCCGCTTTATGGGCGAGAAGTACGAGGATGGAGTGGCTTCGCTTCGTCAGCGTCTCATCGAGGAAGGATTAGACCCGGACAACGAGGAGATTATCAAGGCTTTTTTCGATGATGCCACTTTTGCTGATGGTACTTTCGATTTGCCTGTAGAAGCTCGTTGGTCAACCATCATCAATACTGCCGCCCCTCAACTGAATGTGACTCTTGATACGGCACTGCGCAGTATTGGAGAAACAATTCCTACGCTGAAAGGTTGTTTCGTGGAGGGCACATTCACCCAGCGCAATCTTGGAGCCAACGACATGAAGAAGATTGTGGACGAGGTCAACAAGATTAGCCATAAGACTTTTGGTGAAGAGAAAGACCTGATAGGTCGCGTATATGAATACTTTCTGAAGGAGTTTGCTGTTAATGCAACGAAGGAGGAAGGAGAGTTCTATACACCTCACGATGTTGTGCAGTTGATAGCCAATGTTATCGAGCCGTTTGATGGCACATTGTATGACCCATGCTGTGGCTCCGGCGGCATGTTCATTCAGAGCACCGACCTGGTAAAAGCCAAGCAGGGCGACATCAGTCGCATCAATGTATATGGACAGGAGAAAGAAGCCGCTACCTATCGGTTGGCAAAGATGAACCTCGCTCTGCGTGGCATCAGTCATAATCTGGGTTCAGAAAGCGATTCCACTTTCACTAACGACCTGCATAAAGGTCTTTACTTCGACTATATCATGGCAAATCCTCCTTTCAACTTGAAAGGTTGGTACAATGACAACTTGAAGAACGATTCCCGCTGGACAGATTATGCCGTACCTCCCGAAAGCAATGCCAATTATGCGTGGATTCTCCACATGCTTTCGCACTTGAAGCCGCTGTCTGGCGTAGCCGGTTTCTTGCTTGCCAACGGTGCGCTCGGTGATAGCGATGCGCTCGAAATCAGACGCAAACTCATTGAAAACGACAAGGTGGAAGCCATCATCATCTTGCCAAGGGAATTGTTCATCACAACCGACATCAGTGTCACTTTCTGGATTCTCAATCAGAACAAGAAGGGTGGCAAGTATCATGGTCGTCAACTACGCAACAGAGAGCACGAAATACTCTTTATGGATTTACGCCAATGGACGGAGAATCCTGTCAAAGGCGAACAGAAGAAGAAGGTACGTCTTATTACGGAGCAAATCCAACGTGTGGCAGGCATCTATCATCAGTGGCAGTCAGAGGGAACAGACGGCAACAACTTTGCTGTACCAGAACTATATCGCAGCGTCGGCATTGACGAGATTGAGCAGAACAACTGGACGCTTGTGCCAAGCAAGTACATCGAGTTCATCGACCACGATTTGGAGATAGACTATCCCACGGAAAAAGCTCGCATTCAACAAGAAATGCGAGAACTG
>CALAVD010000108.1 GCA_937892085.1 uncultured Prevotellaceae bacterium | reverse complement strand
TAAAAGAGCTGCTTTCAGGTTGCTATTATGTGCAGATTGCTGCCTTAAGCGACACAGCACGCATTAGCGAGCTGCTTGAAAAATATGCGACAACCTACCCGATGACGCTCGTTCCGCTTGCAAGCGGCAAGGGCTACCAGGTGATGGTCGGTCCGCTGACTGCTGACGAGTACGGTAGCATTCAGGCGAAGTTTAAGGCGTTTGGCTTTAAGGACGCCTTTATCAGAAAAATCCGCTGATGCCAGCATGCAGATTTAGCACTTGACGCTAGGCGGTAAACCCAGTATATTCAGCAGCGAGCAGATGAAGAGTCTGCCCGCTGTTTTTTTTAACCGACATCTTTTGGGGGTGCACCGGTTTCGACGGATGCCTTAAGGCTTGTGCTGCAGGTGGGAGTGAAGGTTCCCTAAACTGACAAAAACTATAACTGCCAAACGTAGAGAAGACGAAGAGTCTGAAAACGAACAGTTAGCTCTCGCTGCTTAAGTAGCGACTTAAAGAGCCGGAACGTACATGGCGCGGGTACTAGCGATGTATGCTTCTGTTACAAACAGTGCCTTGCTGTCCGGTGTTTCTGGTCGCCGGCTGGGACTTTTAATCAGAATACGGTTCAGACGCTTGTAATGCTGCTACCTGAGCCCGACAACTACCTCGCATTACTAAACCTGTAGACGTGCTCGACTTATGCACTCGGACGCGGGTTCAATTCCCGCCATCGGCTCAAGTAAATACACACAAGCTTCGCTTCTCTAGTCGCGGTGCGTTGAATAAGGGCGCTCGTCGTGGGGGCGAAGTGAGATGTGTAATTATGAGGGAAACACATAAGTTAATCATTTATAATTTTTAAGTAACAAGAAAAGTTATGGCAAAAGAGAAATTCGTAAGAACGAAACCGCATGTTAACATCGGTACAATTGGTCACGTTGACCACGGTAAAACTACTTTGACCGCTGCTATCACCCTCGTGCTCTCGAAGCAGGGTTACTCTCAGCAGGAGGTTCGCTCGTTCGATTCTATCGACAATGCACCTGAGGAGAAAGAGCGTGGTATCACTATCAACACTGCTCACGTAGAGTATGAGACTGAGAATCGTCACTATGCGCATGTTGATTGCCCTGGACACGCCGACTACGTTAAGAACATGGTAACTGGTGCTGCTCAGATGGACGGTGCTATCGTAGTTATCGCTGCTACCGACGGTGTTATGCCACAGACTCGCGAGCACATCCTTCTCGCCCGTCAGGTGAACGTTCCACGTCTGGTTATCTTCTTGAACAAGTGCGACTCTCCCGATGTTGACGAGGAGATGATCGAGCTCGTTGAGATGGACGTACGTGACCTCCTGAGCGAGTATGAGTATGATGGTGAGAACACCCCCGTTATCAAGGGTTCGGCTCTTGGTGCACTGAATGGTGAGCCCAAATGGGAGGAGACAGTTCTTGAGCTTATGAAGGCTGTTGACGAGTGGATTCCACTGCCTCCACGCGACATCGACAAACCATTCTTGATGCCTATCGAGGACGTATTCTCTATCACTGGCCGTGGTACCGTTGCTACTGGTCGTATCGAGACTGGTATCATCAAGGTTGGTGACGCTGTTCAAATCATGGGTCTTGGCGCTGACCTGAAGTCGGTAGTTACCGGTGTTGAGATGTTCCGCAAGCTGCTCGATCAGGGTGAGGCTGGCGACAACGTAGGTCTGTTGCTCCGCGGTATCGACTACAAGGAGATCAAGCGCGGTATGGTAATCTGCCACCCAGGACTTGTTAAGCCACACGATCACTTCACTGCTTCGGTTTACGTGCTGAAGAAAGAGGAGGGTGGCCGTCACACTCCATTCCACAACAAGTATCGTCCACAGTTCTACATCCGCACACTTGACGTGACTGGCGAGATCACCTTGCCCGAGGGTGTAGAGATGGTAATGCCTGGTGACCACGTTGAGATCAACGTTAAGCTCATCACTCCAGTTGCTTGCAGCGAAGGTCTTCGTTTCGCAATCCGTGAGGGTGGCCGCACCGTTGGTTCTGGTCAAATCACCAAGATCATCGACGATTAATCGCGAGTTGTGAGTCTGGACGCCCTTGTGCTTAGGGCACCAGTGGTTGCATGACATAAATTTATAAGCCGGCTGCGTGAAGTGCAGTGCAGAGTAGTGCAGCTGGCTTATTTACACGGGAATAGTTCAGTTGGTAGAACGACGGTCTCCAAAACCGTAGGTCGTGAGTTCGAGTCTTACTTCCCGTGCTAATTATCTCAAAAAGAAAATGAAAAAATACAAGATACTTACGGATATCGAGGAATCTTATAACGAGCTCGTTCATAAGGTTTCTTGGCCAACTAAGAGTGAGTTGGTCAATAGTACTATAGTGGTAATGGTTGCTTCCATCATTGCTGCTTTGATATTAGCACTTATTGACTTCATACTCCGTCACGCAATGCAGCTCATCTACGGGTTGTGATTTCGGGCGACGGCGCGTGGCACCGCCCTTGTGTGGGCTGGCGCCCCGTTAAGAGAAATCACATCATCGCTCTGCGGTGATGCTCATTGTGCGGCTTTGTGCTCACAGAGCGTGTGTTTAATTTTAATTTTCAATTTCGCTAAAACAGTGTAATCAATGGCTGAAAACAAAAATCTTCAGTGGTATGTTCTGCGTGCCATCTCTGGTAAAGAGTCAAAGGTCAAGGAGATGCTTGACGCGGCATGCAAGAATACTGACCTGGGCAAGTATGTGGCTCAGGTGTTGATACCTACCGAAAAGGTCTATACTACACGTGGAGGAAAGAAGGTGCTCAAAGATCGCAATCTTTTCTCAGGTTACGTGTTCGTGCAGGCTGTGCTTCGTGGCGATGTTGAGGATTATCTGCGCAACACCACTAACGTGATTGACTTTGTGCGCAGTCGTGACGCTAACCGCAAGCCCGAGCCCATTCGCGAGAGCGATATAGCCCGCATGCTTAATGCTGCCGATGGCGAGAGCTCTGGCGACGAGTCGTCGCCCAACGACTTCATCGTGGGCGAGACCGTGAAGGTTAACGAGGGGCCTTTCAGCGGCTTCACCGGAGAAATCGAAGAGGTTAACCGCGAGCGCTGCAAGCTCAAGGGCATGGGGAAGGTGTTTGGACGACCCACACCTCTGGAGTTGGACAATTCGCAAGTAACGCGAGAGTGAGCCTCCTAATGTTACGTGGGAGGGCACGCCTATCGCAACTTGTTTATTAGTAATATAAACATTTTAGAAATTTAGAACAATGGCTAAAGAAATTGCTGGACAGATCAAATTACAGATTAAAGGTGGAGCCGCAAACCCTTCACCCCCAGTAGGACCTGCACTTGGTGCTAAGGGTATCAATATCATGGAGTTTTGCAAGCAATTCAATGCCCGCACTCAAGCAAGCGCCGGTAAGGTGTTGCCAGTGGTAATCACCTACTATGCCGACAAGAGTTTTGACTTCATCGTTAAGACTTCGCCCGCCGCAGTGCAGCTGCTCGATGCCGCTAAGGTAAAAGGCGGTTCGGGTGAGCCTAACCGCAAGAAGGTGGCAAGTGTGACTTGGGAGCAGATTCAAGCGATTGCTCAGGACAAAATGCCTGATTTGAACTGTTTTACTCTGGCTTCGGCTATGAGAATGGTTGCTGGTACAGCAAGAAGTATGGGTATCACTGTAAAGTAGATCTTCCCTGATTAACATTTAAAAAATTCAATCAAGATGAGTAAACTTACAAAAAATCAGAAGGCAGTTGCTGACAAGGTTGAAACAGGGAAGGCATACACACTTGCTGAAGCATCGCAGCTGGTGAAAGACATTACTTTCACTAAGTTTGACGCATCGCTTGACATTGACATCCGTCTGGGCGTTGACCCCCGCAAGGCCAACCAGATGGTACGTGGTGTTGTTTCTCTCCCTAATGGAACTGGTAAGGAAGTGCGCGTGCTTGCACTCGTCACTTCAGATCAGGTTGCTGCTGCCACAGAAGCTGGTGCCGACTATGTTGGTCTTGAAGAGTACATCGACAAGATCAAGGGTGGCTGGACCGATGTAGATGTAATCATCACCATGCCTTCTTGCATGGGTAAGATTGGTGCTCTCGGTCGTGTCCTCGGTCCACGTGGACTTATGCCAAACCCCAAGAGCGGCACTGTTACAATGGACGTTGCAAAAGCTATCCGTGAAGTAAAGCAGGGTAAGATTGACTTTAAGGTTGACAAGACTGGTATTGTTCACGCTTCTATCGGTAAGGTTTCTTTCTCTGCCGAAAAGATTGCTCAGAACGCCCAGGAATTTATCAACACAATCATCAAGCTCAAACCTGCTACTGCAAAGGGTACTTATATCAAGAGCATTTATCTTTCGAGTACGATGAGTAAGGGTCTGAAAGTAGATCCTAAATCTGTTGAATAATAAAGCTAATAGATTATTATGAAAAAGGAAGATAAAAGTGCTATCATAGAGCAACTCAAACAGCAACTTGGCGAATATCAGCATTTCTATTTGACTAACATCGAAGGTCTGAATGCTCAAAAGACAAGTGATTTGCGTCGCGCTTGCTTCAAGAAAGAAATCAAGCTTGTAGTTGTTAAGAACACCTTGCTTGCTAAAGCTCTTGAACAAAACAACGCTGACGAACAATTGCTCGGTTGCTTGAAAGGTAATACGGCGTTGATGCTCAGCAACACAGGTAATGCACCTGCTAAACTTATCAAAGAGTTTACTGAGAAAGACAAGAAAAATAAAGACGCTAAACCTATCCTTAAAGCTGCTTTCGTAGAAGAGACGGTTTATGTAGGTCGCGAGCAATTGGATTTCTTGACTACTATCAAGTCGAAGAACGAACTCATTGCAGATTTGGTTGCATTGCTGCAATCGCCTGCAAAGAATGTTGTGTCCGCACTCCAATCAGGAGGAACAACCATCCACGGCGTTTTGAAGACGCTGGGTGAAAGAGAGGCTTAATAAACAGCCTAAATAATT
>CALAVD010000107.1 GCA_937892085.1 uncultured Prevotellaceae bacterium | reverse complement strand
AGAAGCGCTTAACACTTGACACTTAAAACTTAACACTTAATATCACTTGCCTTGTCAGCTTGTTACTTGTTAGCTCGTCAGCTAAAAACGATAAACGATAAACGAACAACGATAAAGATGAAAACTAACAAATCATTCACAGCATTAGTGCTAATCGCAGCACTTATGTCATCTTGCTCAGGCAAGAAGGATCAAAAGGGTCCAAATGTCGATGAAACGCCTATTGTGGAATTGCAGAGTGTTAACATCGAGGATGTTGACGAGACCAGTGAGTACACAGCCACGGTTGAGGCATTCAAGACCAACAACATCTCGTCCTCGACAGGAAACCGCATCAAGCGCATTCTCGTGGACGTGGGAAGCCATGTGAGCGCGGGACAGGCGTTAGTATATCTCGACAATGTGACAGCGGTAAACCAGGAAAGCGCCATCGCTGGACAAAAAGCTGGTGTCGAGAACCAGGCTGCCGCAGTCGCAAGCCAAGAGGCGGCTCTCAAGAGCGAGGAAATCAACTTGGCAGTGCAAAAGAAAAATCTTGACCGCGCTAAGGAACTAGTGAAGATAGGCGGTGGCACACAGCAAAACGTTGATCAGCTCCAAGCAGCCTACGATGCCGCCCAAGAGTCCTACAAAGCACGCAAACGTGCCCTCGATGCCAGCAAAGCCTCTCTCCAGGCGAGCCGCACGTCGCTCAGTGCCAGCCAACGCTCAGGGCAGACCGTGCAGGAGAACACTGTTCTCACCAGTCCTATCAGCGGCGTGGTCAGCGCCCGCAACTACGATGCCGGCGACCTGCCTATGGGTCCCATCCTCACCATCCAGCAGATGAACCCGCTAAAGGTCATCGTTAATGTCAACGAGGAGGAATTCTCAAAAATCAAGAACGGCATGCCGGTGACTGTCACCCTTGATGCCGTCCCCGACGAGACATTCAACGGCACCGTCTATCTCATTCACCCCGAAATCAATCAGCAGACCCGCACTTTCCAGGTTGAAGTGACCATCAACAACGGCGCGGGAAAGGTGAGCGCCGGAATGTTCGCGAGAGTGAAGTTCAACTATGGCACCGAAAAACACATCGTGGTTCCCGACAAGGCTATCGTGAAGATGCAAGGCTCTGGCAAGCGATTTGTATATGTCTATAAAGACAACGGCACTGTGGCATATACCGAGGTAGAGCTTGGCATGCGCCTCAAGGACCGTTACGAAATCCTGAGCGGCCTCAACGACGGCGACCGCGTGGTGGTTGCTGGACAATCTAAGC
>CALAVD010000106.1 GCA_937892085.1 uncultured Prevotellaceae bacterium | reverse complement strand
CCTTCAGTGAAATATATGAAGATAAAAATGAAGCATTTGAAGAATATGATAACTTAGAATTTCATATTATGCTTAATGCATCAGATAGTGACTTCTATATGAAGCAAATCAAAACAAAGATCACGAATGTTTTGATGTTACTTATTATGAAGAAGACGAAGAATATAATTGCATAATAAAATTAGAAGAAATAACTGAATCTACTGATGAATAATCTATAGGTTAAAGATTACTCATATTCCGGGAAAATCATTGCTTTACATGAAATTTGTAAGGAGGGGAGGAAACATTCTTCCCTTCTTTGCGTTATAATAGTAGGGATGATGGAACCTGTTTTCTCGTTCTATTGTTCTCTCGTTTTCTCGTTCTCTCGTTTTCTTGTTCTCTTGTTTTCTAAAGAAAGATATGAAACACTTCTTGCTCACTGCTTGGTGCTTACTGCTTGCAGTTGCGGCTCAAGCCAAATCATTGACTACTATGCAGAGTAATGACAACTATAAAATTATGGTCATCAGCGACATCCACTTGCTGGCACCGTCGCTCTACGACAACGGCAAGGCGGCGCGGCAGCTCGATGCCGGCGACATGAAGCTGGTGCTCGCCAGCGACCTCATCATGCAACGCATCGCCGATGAAGTCATAGCCGAGAAGCCACAACTGCTGCTCATCAGCGGCGACCTCACCCTCAACGGTGAGCGGGCGAGCCATGAGCGGCTCGCCATGCACCTGCAACGGTTAGAGCAGGCTGGGGTTAGGACGCTCGTCATTCCGGGCAATCACGACGTGATGTGCCCTTACAGCAGGCAATACAAGGGTGACGAGGCAACAGCAGTACCTAAAGTCACGAGCGGGGAGTTTGCCGCGATTTATGACCATTTCGGTTATGGCAAGGACTCGCAGTGCGATCCCAACTCGCTGAGCTACACCTGCGAGCCGTTGCCCGGCCTTGTGCTGCTGTGCATCGACAGCAACCGATATTCCCAAGACCACGACACCGAAATAGAATATCACACCGATGGTGCGGTAAAGCCCGAGACCCTTGAGTGGATAAAGCGGCAGCTCGCCGAGGCACAACGGGGCGGCAAGCGCGTGATAGCCATGATGCATCACCACTTAGTGGAGCACATCGACGGCGAAGCTCTGCTGTTGCCTAACTACATCGTCGCCGGCCACGACGAGGTGGCACAGGTGCTGCGTGAGGGCGGGGTGAAGGTCGCCTTTACGGGCCACCTGCACATTACCGATGCTGCCACTATCGATGGCATCACCGACGTGTCAACCGGCTCAGCATCGACCTATCCCTTGCCTGTGCGCACTGCCAACATCGACGCGTCGCTCACCACAATGACCATCGACACACACTTTTTTGACGGCATCGACGAGAAGACTCTCGACAAGGGACGTGCCAAGATTGAGGGAAGTTCCGACGCTTTAGCAGGGATAATAGCCCGACGACTATGGGGAAGGATAAGCCCACGACTGGAGCAATATAAGCCTCTACTTGCTGAGCAAGGCATCGACATATCTAAAATGCCGCAAAACGAAAAAGACATCTCAAAACTAATTGCAAAGCATCTGCGCGAACCGCTCACTGAGAGCCTCTTGGCAGTGTCGTGTGGAGATGAAGACCCGGCCCAGGCTCCTGCCATCATCGAGGCAGCGAAACAAGGCGTGAGAGGCATGGTCGCCGACATTTTCAGTGAAGGAGCCAACGAAGTGGCTGATTTCCTTATCACTAACTTAATGCCACGTGTCGAGACCGTGATGCGTAGCGCCCTTGAAGACATCAACGAAGTGGACACCGACACTCAAAGCGTCACCGCCGACCACCATCTAACCATAATACTCACAGAAAAATAATCGCTATCATTAATAGCGACAAACGTTGTGCGACAGGGGCAATGCGTGTCGTAACCTAAATCGCATCTATGGCGGTGACGGTGCGCAAGATGTCGAGTGCTTGGAGCACGGTGTTAACGTCGGCAATGACGATTGAGCGGCGGTTGTTTTTCTCACGAAGTTTGCACCGAGCAGGATTCATCTGAACGTAGTTGATGATGCGTCCAAAGGCCCTTGAATTATAATAAGCCTTGTTCTCGTCGCCAACGAAATAGGCATACATCTGCCCTTTCATCAGGGCGATTTTCTCAATACCGAGCCTGCGGGCGGTGCGCCGCAGCGGCACGATGCGGATGAGTTCACGTCCCACGTCGGGAATCTCGCCAAATCGGTCACGCAAGTGCTCCTCAAAGTCATCCACGTCGCGCTGGCTTTCCATGTTGTCGAGCTCGCGGTAGAGCGATATGCGCTCGTTCTCCTGCGGCACATAGTCGGCAGGGAACATGAGTGTGAGGTCGGTGTCGATAACGCAGTCGGCAGCAAATTCCACCTCTCCGTCGCCACCTATCACGAGGTCGTCTTGCGCTTGTTCCATCAAGGTGTCGGCAAACTCCTCGGTCTTCAGCTCCAGCACCGCTTGCTTGAGAATTTTCTGGTAAGTCTCGAAGCCGAGGTCGGCGAAGTTCTTCGCCGCCGTCGCCGCGTCCTCCGGCTTCTCGCTGAGCGAGACGAGCATCTTGCCCGGCTGGATCGGGAGCGGCAGGCCCGCAGCCTCCTGGCTCTTGT
>CALAVD010000105.1 GCA_937892085.1 uncultured Prevotellaceae bacterium | reverse complement strand
AGAAGCAGTCGGCACTGATGCAGGAGGCACGCGAGATGCTCAAGAAATGGGAAGCTGGCGACCCTGAGGTGCGCGCTCTATGGGAGAAGATGAACGAGTGGGTGTATGCCGGCTTCGATGAGACCTATCGCCGCATGGGCGTGGATTTCGACAAAATCTATTATGAGAGCCAAACCTACCTTGAAGGCAAGGAGAAGGTGGAGGAAGGACTGGAGAAAGGCGTGTTCTACCGTAAGGACGACGGTAGTGTGTGGGCCGATCTCACCCCCGATGGTCTTGACCACAAGATATTGCTTCGCAGCGATGGCACCAGCGTCTATATCACTCAAGACATAGGCACCGCCAAGCTGCGTTATCAGGATTTTCCCATCGACAAGATGATATATGTGGTTGGCAACGAGCAGAACTACCACTTCCAGGTGCTTTCGCTCTTGCTCGACCGTCTTGGCTTCAAGTGGGGCAAAGATTTGATTCACTTCTCCTATGGCATGGTGGAGTTGCCCAACGGCAAGATGAAGTCGCGTGAGGGAACAGTGGTCGATGCCGACGACCTCATGGACAAAATGGTAGAAGACGCATTGGCAATGACCAGCGACCGCCTTGAGGGCATGACCGCCGACGAGAAACGCGACGTAGCTCGCATCATTGGCATGGGCGCGCTCAAGTACTTCATTCTCAAGGTTGACCCTCGCAAGAATATGCTGTTCAACCCCGAGGAGAGCATCGACTTCAACGGAAATACTGGACCATTTATCCAATACACCTATGCCCGCATCCAGTCGCTGCAACGCAAGGCTGGCGACAACCTTCCAGCCCTCAATGTGGATGCCGTGACACCTAACGAGAAAGAGATTGCCATCATTCAGCGTGTTGCCGACTTCCCCAGTGTTGTCGATGAAGCAGGAAAAACCTACAGCCCTGCACTGATAGCTAACTATACCTACGAGCTCGCTAAGGAATTCAACCAGTTCTATCACGACTACAGCATCCTCAAGGAGGAAGATGAGAACGTGAAAGTGTTCCGACTTGAGCTCTCACGCACCGTGGCAAGTGTCATCAAGCGTGCCTTTTCACTGCTTGGCATTGAGGTGCCAGAGCGAATGTAGAGTTTTGGCATGATTTTTGCTTATAATGAAAGAAAATAGTTAAAAAACATATTAAGACATGAATTACAACAATCTACCACCGTTGCCACAGGCTAATGCCCGTCAGGCGACACCTTATCAGAGTGAGTGGTCACTGAGTACCTATATGTCGCAAGTGATGCGCAAGGTGTATGTGAAAATGTTCTTGGGATTGCTGGCAACAGCGCTTGTGTCGTTGTTTGTGGCTGCTAACCCGCAGATTCTTATGACACTGGGCAACATGATCTTGGTTCTCGTCGTTGCCGAGCTTGCTCTGGTCTTTACACTCTCGTTGGCTATCAACAAATTGAATCCTGCGGTAGCAACGGCCTTGTTTTATCTTTACGCTGTTATCAATGGCGTCACATTGGCACCAATATTCTTTATTTACACAGGTACGTCGATAGCCCTCACATTCTTTGTCACAGCAGGAGTGTTCCTTGCAATGTCGATTTATGGCTACACTACCAAGAGAGACCTCACAAAGTTTGGCACATTCTTGATTATGGCACTGATAGGACTCATTGTGTGCTCAATTGTTAACATATTCTTGGCAAGCAGCACAATGGACTGGATTATCAGCTTTGCTGGCGTGTTCATCTTCATAGGTCTTACTGCTTGGGACACCCAGAAAATAAAGGAGATGGCGCAGGAGACCGATGAGATCAACGCAGGAAAACTTGCCACAATTGGTGCGTTGTCTCTCTATCTTGACTTCATCAACCTCTTCCTTTACTTGCTGCGCTTCTTGGGCAGCCGTGACTAATATCGCTATTTCAGGTGGTTTATCATGAAATTATAATGAGATTTGCCGCAGCTTTGATTTTTCATCGCTGCGGCGATGCTTTTATAAAATGCTCACTTCTTTGCCAAAATGAAAAGTATTCACTAACTTTGCGATTTCAAAGCTAACGTTTATGATAAAAGATATAGAATTGCGGTTAGACCCACGCACTGCCCATTTCATCGATACTGTAGAAGAGGTGGTGGCGAAGCGCGAAGGCATCGTGCGGCGAAGGCTGCGTGGAGTGCGCATCGTCAGGCGGTCGATAGATGCCCGCAAAGAAAAGGTGATGGTAAGCCTCAAGGTGCGAGCCTATATCGACGAGCCTATGCGCGACGAGCATCTGGTGCCGCCCATCGTATATCGCCGTGTGAAAGGTGACCGGCAAGCGGTTGTGGTGGGAGCTGGACCAGGCGGACTATTTGCAGCATTGAGGCTCATCGAACTTGGCGTGAAGCCCATTGTGCTTGAGCGTGGCAAGAACGTGAAAGACCGTCGCCTTGATGTGGCGGCAATTTCACGGCATGGCATTGTGAACCCCGACAGCAACTACTGCTTTGGTGAGGGTGGGGCTGGAGCCTATAGCGACGGCAAACTCTACACCCGCAGTCGCAAACGCGGCTCGGTAGAGCGCATCTTAGGTATCTTTCACCAGCATGGTGCGAGCGAGAATATTCTCATCGATGCCCACCCACACATAGGCAGCGACAAGTTGCCGGGCATCATCGAGAATATGCGTAACACCATCCTCGATAATGGGGGAGAGGTGCATTTCAACACCCGCGTCACAGAGTTGAAAATCAACGGTCAGCGCGAAGTCACTGGCGTGAGATGCGCCACAGGCGAGGAGTTTGACGGTCCTGTCATCCTTGCCACCGGGCACTCGGCTCGCGACGTGTATCAGATGCTCTTTGATGCCAACATCTCGATGGAAGAGAAAGGCATAGCAGTGGGTGTGCGACTGGAGCATCCGCAGCACATAATCGACCAGATACAGTATCACCGCTCGGGCGGACGAGGCGACTACTTGCCCGCGGCAGAGTATAGCTTTGTTACTCAGGTGGACGAGCGTGGCGTGTATTCGTTCTGCATGTGTCCTGGTGGCATCGTGGTGCCAGCTGCAAGCGAGCCGGGACAGTTAGTGGTGAACGGTATGTCGCCAAGCACACGAGGGTCGTTCTGGGCAAATAGCGGCATGGTGGTGGAGGTGCGTCCCGACGACGTGCCCAAGCGCTTTCATCAGCACGGCATCATGCGCGTTATGCGCTTCCAGGAGGCACTCGAGCAACGTTGCTACCAGATGGCGGGCAACAGCCAGTGTGCTGGAGCGCAACGCATGCTCGACTTCGTTCAGGGCAAGCCATCGAAACTCATCCCGCCTTCATCGTTTGCCGCAGGTCTGCAGCCTTCGCGCCTTGACCAGTGGCTCCCTCAGTTCATCAGTCACCGGTTGACCAAGGCTTTCAAACTCTTTGGGCGTCAGGCAAAAGGCTTCCTGACTAATGAGGCAATAGTAATTGGCGTAGAGACCCGCACCTCGTCGCCCTTGCGCATCACTCGCGACAGCGAGTTGCTGCATCACATCGACGTGAAGGGTCTCTATCCCTGTGGCGAGGGTGCCGGCTACGCTGGTGGTATCGTGTCGAGCGCCATCGACGGTGAACGTTGCGCCGAAGCCTTAGCACAATGCATAATGCACAATGCATAATGCACAATGCATAATGCACAATTCATAATTCATAATTCATAATTCATAATTCATAATTAAATGTCTATGGCATCAGCAAGGCGCAAATACCCCGTGGGGATTCAGAGTTTCGAGAAAATCCGCAAGGACGGATATGTGTATGTGGACAAGACACCACTCATCTACAAGATGATAACCGAGGGATGCCCCTACTTCCTGAGCCGCCCGCGCCGCTTCGGCAAGTCGCTGCTGGTGGACACGCTGGAGCTGGTGTTCCAGG
>CALAVD010000104.1 GCA_937892085.1 uncultured Prevotellaceae bacterium | reverse complement strand
TTCCCTACACGACGCTCTTCCGATCTCTCCAGAGCAGATAGGTTACTTGCAGCCATGCGGCAAGTCGTGAGATGCCGCGGTAGACGGCAAAAGCACTTTCCTGCAACTGTACGAGAAGTACAAAAACGGAGGTGGTGAGGAATCGCCTGTCAATGAGACCGAGGTGAAGCGCATACTGGAGGAGAATGTCAGTGAGTTTGTTGATGACTATTGCCAGGAGGCCATCGCAGAAATCGAGGAGGATATAGAGAGCGTTTTCTTTCCCAAGAAAGTGGATTCGGTGACCGCTTCATCCAGTGTTGACGGCACCATTCTGAGTGCAGAGGGTGAGAACATCGAGGAAGATGACCGTATGAACTGGCAGATTCTCTTTGACGGAGGCAATATGATTGAGAAGTCGAGTGTCGGCCCATCGGTGATTCTCTCAGAAGAGGATAACGACCTGTACGTAGGTGCAAGCCACGTGACGGCTGTGATTTCCATCGGTGAATATGTTAGTGGTACTATCACCATAAAGTAAGTAAGATGAAAAAGTTGATTTTCTGCCTGACGCTGATGATAATCGGCTTGACGGCAACGGGCTGTGGTTCCTGCCAGTCCGAGAACAATAAGCAGGGAAGCGGAGTAATGGCGCAAGCCGACTATGACGGTGTGGCACAGGACTTTACCTCTGGTGTCGCTAACATCGTGGCCTTGCACAAGCAGACAATGTTCAGCATGATTAAGGGTGAGTACGAATGGCGTAACCTGCAGGTGCTGTTCAATGAAACCATCAATGCAGAGACACTTGACGATTTGCACGTAATCGACATTACGGATGTGTTCTACTATTGGAAAGACGGCCCGTGGATTCAGTTCATTACGAGCAACGTTGATAAGGGTATGCTCATTTCTGCAAGGATTCCCGATGTATGGGTTGAGGACTGCAATATGAATGATGCGGAAATCAGACTGTGGCCGGAGGATGTGCTGAATCTGCTGAAAGAATGGAACGGCATCATACCTCAGTCAAACGGAATGATACTGCGAATGCCATTAGGACCGAGAGACTGTAATGCGCAGTGGGTCATCGGTGGCATAAGTGACGTGATTTTCATCGATGCAGTGACAGGAGATATTACGAACTGGTGTCCTGCGTTCCCTCATTGAAGAGACCGAATCGGCAGCAATGCCGCCAGTAATAATTCACTTTATTTTTGTTATTTTTGCGACAAAATAGAAAAACACCAGAAAAAAATGAAAAAGATTTTAGGATTAGATTTAGGCACAAGCAGCATAGGCTGGGCAGTCGTCAATCAGGCCGAAAAAGAAAACGAGAAAAGCAGTATCGTAAAACTCGGTGTCAGAGTTAATCCATTAACAGTTGACGAGAAAGGGAATTTTGAGAAAGGCAAGAGTATAACAACCACTGCCGACAGGACTTTGAAACGCGGCATGCGCCGAAACTTGCAACGCTACAAGCAACGTAGAGACAAACTTAAGCGCATCTTGATTGAGAGCAACATAATCTCAAAAGACTGCAAATTGACCGAAGATGGCGCAAATACCACCTATGAAACGCTCAAATTACGTGCTAAAGCAGCCAAAGAAGAAATCACTCTTGAAGAATTTGCAAGAGTGCTGCTTATCATCAATAAAAAACGAGGCTACAAGAGCAATCGCAAAGCCAATAACGAAGAAGACGGTGAGTTGATTGACGGCATGGCAGTTGCACGTGAATTATATAATAAAGGCATAACGCCTGGAGAATATGTTTTAGGGTTACTGAAGGCTCAAAAACATTACAAGCCATCTTTTTACCGCTCTGACATTCAGGCCGAGCTTGAAACAATTTGGAACAAGCAGCGGGAGTATTATCCCGCAATGCTTGATGATCAGACAAGAAGAAAAATCATAGGCAAAGGAAAGACCGACACAAGAAAACTGTTTTATGCTGCACACAACATAACCGCAGCCGAGGAGAAAGACCGCAAGTTGCGTCAAATCACCTATTACCAATGGCGAGCTAATGCTGTCAAGAATAGAATTGCACCAGAGCAGCTTGTCACGGTGTTATGTGAGATTAATGGTGATATTGCCTCGTCGAGTGGCTATTTGGGGGCAATAGGTGACCATAGCAAGGAACTGGAAATAAAACAAATGACAGTTGGCGAATATTTGCTTGACAAGGTTAAGGCTAACCGTCACTACAGTTTAAAGAATATTGTATTCTATCGCAATGATTATATTTATGAGTTTAATACCATTTGGAAAACTCAAGCAAAATATCACAAAGAGCTAACACCCGAACTGAAAGAGAAGATTGAGAAAGAAACAATCTTTTTCCAGCGCAGATTGAAATCTCAAAAAGGGCTTATCTCTTTCTGCGAGCTAGAAGGTAAATTCATCATCCTTGCCAATGGCAAAAAAATTAAGACTGGTCCGCGCGTTTGCCCCAAGAGTTCACCATTATATCAAGAGTTCAAGATATGGCAAGACCTCAACAACCTAATTCTTGAAAACAAAACGATAAAGAAAAAACGCAAGAATAACGATGGAGCATTGTCGCTCTTTGCAGCTAATGAGACAGAAAAATTTTTACCTCTAAGTCAAGAGCAAAAACTAATGCTTTACCAAGAATTGTATTGCACCAAGGAGCTCTCGGCAAAAGATGCGCTTAAAGTGCTTGACCTTAACGATAAAGAATACTCCCTAAATTATAAGAAACTGCGGGGCAACGTCACGCAAGTGACACTTCTCAATGCCTATAAGAACATCATTGAGATGACAGGTCACGATGTGGAAAAATTTGACAAGATGGATGCTCAGAACAAATTGCATCTTGTAAAGGCGGGGTTTGAGACCCTTGGCGCAAAGAACGATTTCTTAACGTTTGACGCAGGCACCACAGCCAATGACATGCAGCAAAATGCCATGTTCAAGTTGTGGCACTTGCTGTATTCCTACGAGGATGACAACACTCCCACTGGCAATGGTAAACTCGTAGATCACATAGCGGAGTTGACAGGCCTGCCACATGAGTATGCATCATTATTGGCACGAGTGACCTTTGTTCAAGACTTTGGATCACTAAGTACCAAAGCCATCAGGAACATTCTTCCACACATGAAGAACGAGGGAATGGTTTACTCCGAAGCGTGCCAAGCCGCAGGCTATAATCACTCTAAACAATCACTAACCAAAGAAGAAAAAGAGAGCCGAGAGCTCGCCACTCGTCTTGAGATTCTGCCCAAGAACAGCTTACGGAATCCTGCGGTTGAGAAAATTATCAACCAAATGATTCATGTGGTGAATGGATGTATTGATGAGTATGGTGCTTTTGATGAAATACACATTGAAATGGCTCGCGAACTCAAGCAAAGCCAAAAGCAGCGAGAAGAAGCAACCAAGCATCTAAACGCAAAGACCAGAGAGGTGGATAACATAAAGAAGTTGTTGACACAACCGCCTTTCAATATCCCGAGCCCCACTCGTAACGATGTACTTCGCTATCAACTCTATGAGGAACTGGCACCTAACGGATACAAGACTCTTTATTCTAACACTTATATTAGCAAGGAGAAGCTGTTTAGCCGCGACTTCGATATTGAACACATCATCCCACAGGCCAAAGTCTTTGATGACTCCTATTCCAACAAGACAATAGAGAGTCGGGCTATAAATATTGAAAAAAGTAACATGACTGCCTTTGACTACGTGAAGATGAAATATGGCGATACTGGCATTGAGGATTTCAAGAAGCGCATAGCGTTCCTTAACAAAGAGGGCAGCCGCAAGAAACACAAGAATTTGCTCACCGAAGAAGATAAAATTGAAAACAATTTCTTGAATCGTGACTTGAGCGACTCGCAGTATATCGCTAAGAAAGCAAAAGAAATACTGTTGCAGGTGGCGAGAGACGTGATTACTACTACTGGCTCGATTACTTCTCGTTTGCGAGAGGACTGGCAGCTCGTTGACGTGATGAAAGAACTGAATTGGGACAAATATAACAAATTGGGATTGACGACTGTGGAGCGCAATCGTGACGGTCATGAAGTGAGACGCATAACCGACTGGACTAAGCGCAACGACCATCGCCACCATGCTATGGATGCACTGACGATTGCTTTCACACGTCATTCTCAGATTCAACTTCTCAACAACCTGAATGCAAAAGATGAGGGTGAGAAAAAAGATTCTAACATCTATGGCATAGAGAAAAAGGTGTTGCTCAAAAATGGAAGATTTGTACCACCTATGCCTCTTGATGAGTTCAGGGCCGAAGCATTAAAGCATCTTGCGTCTATCTTGGTCTCTATAAAAGCAAAGAATAAAGTCACCACACGAAATGTGAATAAGCCCAAAGGCGCGAAGCCACAAAACACTTTGACCCCTCGAGGACAATTGCACAACGAAACGGTGTATGGCAAGCGTCAGCGTTATGCTACCCGCGAGGAGAAAGTGGGAGCTTCTTTCACTGTAGAGAAGATTAACACAGTTTGCCGAAAAGACTATCGCGATGCCCTTTTGCGCCGCCTTCAGGAGAACGGCGGTAATCCCAAAAAGGCTTTCACTGGAAAGAACGCATTATCGAAGAATCCAATTTTCACTGATGAGAACCACAGCGCTAAAGTGCCTGAAAAAGTTAAAACAGTGGTACTTGAAACCTATTTCACGATAAGGAAGCCCATCAGCAAGGACCTTAAGATTGACAAGGTTGTAGATGACGGCATTAAACGAATTTTAAATAACAGATTAGAAGAATATGGCGATGCAGCAAACGCATTTTCCAATCTCGACGAGAACCCCATTTGGCTCAACAAAGAGAAAGGCATCGCCATCAAGAGGGTCACTATTAAAGGAGTGAATGTAGCCACACCGTTAAGAACAAAAAAAGACAAACATGGCAATATCATTGTTGATTCAGAGGGAAATCCCATGCTTACCGACTTTGTGAGTACGTCAAACAATCATCACATTGCAATCTTTGAAGATGCCGATGGCAACTTGCAGGAGCATGTTGTTTCACTCTTTGAGGCAACAGCAAGAAAAAACCAAAACCTGCCAGTTGTAGACAGACATTACAAACAAGACCTTGGATGGAAATTCTTGTTCACAATGAAGCAGAATGAGTATTTTGTCTTCCCCGATCAAGCTACTGACTTTGATCCCAAGGACGTTGACTTGACCAATCCCATTAATTATAGCATGATAAGCCCACATTTGTTTAGGGTGCAGAAGCTATCTACATGTTATTACGTCTTTAGGCATCACCTTGAAACTAACGTTGAAGACAACAAAACACTCCAAAATATCACTTGGATCAGAATTTCTAGTACTAATAACCTAAAGGGCATAATCAAGGTTCGTGTCAATCACATAGGTCAAATCGTTAAAGTGGGAGAATACCAATGATAAAGCGCACGCTATACTTCGGCAACCCAGCCTATCTGAGCATGAAGAATGCTCAGATGGTGCTGCGGTTGCCAGGCAATAATGGCGAAGAAGAGCAAACTCGCACCTTCCCCATCGAGGACTTAGGGGTAGTGATTCTCGACAACAAGCAAATCACTATCACGCAAGGCCTGATGGAACGGCTGATAGAGAACAACTGTGCAGTCATCACCTGCGACTCCACACACATGCCTGCAGGTTTGCTTCTTCCACTTGACGGGCATTCTCGCCAGAGTGAGCGCTTCAAGTCACAACTGGCATGCACCAAGCCATTGAAGAAGAACCTCTGGCAACAGACTGTGCAAGCAAAGATTGCTAATCAAGCTACCGCACTTGAAATATGCGTGCCGGGGTGCAAGACTGGAAACATGCGAGCTTGGGTTGAGGAAGTGCGTAGCGACGACAACATGAACCTCGAAGGTAGAGCGGCCGTATATTACTGGAGCAACTTCTTCCCCGAGATTAAAGGTTTCAAGCGCGACAGAGAGGGTTTCTTCCCAAACAACCTGCTCAACTACGGATATGCCATCTTGCGAGGTGTCATAGCCAGGAACCTTGTGGGGTCGGGGCTGTTGCCCACTATGGGCATCCATCATCGCAACAACTACAATGCCTATTGTCTTGCCGATGACGTTATGGAGCCATATCGACCATTTGTTGATGTGCATGTGAAACGCACCATGAACTTGTGTGATGACCCGTGGGAACTGACACCAGCCATAAAACGTGAACTTCTCACGATACCCACACTTGATGTGAAAATTGACGGAAAGCGTCGCCCTCTGATGATTGCCGCAGAGATGACGACGGCATCATTGGCACGTTGTTTTACGGGAGAGTCACGCAAAATCTCTTATCCTCACTTTTAAGAAAGTTTAACAGAAATGGCGAGTTGTCAACGCTTCAGTGAGTATAGGATTATGTGGGTTCTTGTATTTTTCGACTTGCCTACCGACACCCGAAAGCACCGCAAAGCCTATGCCACATTCCGCAAAGGACTCATGCAAGATGGATTCTCGATGATTCAATTCTCAATCTATGCAAGGCACTGTGCCAGTGCGCAAAACGCCACTGTCCATGTGCAGCGTGTCAAGAACATGCTACCCAGCGAAGGCAATATTTGCATCATGACTATCACCGACAAACAATTCGGAAACATGGAGATTTTCAATGGCAGGAGTCCGGATACACCCAAGAGCGGAGGTCAGCAACTTGAACTCTTTTGATTGAAACAACAAATCCACCTCAGTAAGGTGGATTTGTTGTTGTGGAAATACAACTTTTTGCAATTCTAATACAACTCTTAATTAATTGTTACTCAAGATTATATGGACATTGAGTTGTATTATCCGATACAAAGATACAAATTTGAAAGCAATTCACAACTGAATTGCTTTAACAAGAGAATCAACCTTAGTTGTATTATCCGATACAAAGATACAAATTTGAAAGCAATTCACAACCCTATATATCAAGATT
>CALAVD010000103.1 GCA_937892085.1 uncultured Prevotellaceae bacterium | reverse complement strand
TCAAGTGTGACTGGAGTTCAGACGTGTGCTCTTCCGATCTCTACATGGCAACTTGCTACCAAGACTACACATGGAAATATACCTACATGGTTACCAACAACTCGTGGCTCACACTTAACCAGTGGTCTATCAACCTGCTACTGAAGTGGTCGCGAGAAGACCCCGTGAGCGACAAGGAGGTGGCGCGCAACGATGCTGTTTACAAGATACAGAACAACCGCAACCCCTTCATCGACAACCCTTTACTCGCCGAGTACATCTGGGGTGACCATCAGGGCGAGGCATTCATCGTGGGCGAAAGCGATGAGCCACAAGGCGACCCCATTCTCATCACCCCCAACCAAGAGACGGTGATAGAGATGGGCGAGGTGGCAATAGGCAGGTCACTCACCATGACAGTATATGTGAAAGGCAAATACCTGAAGGAGAATTTGTCGGTGCTGCTCTTCCGCGACGACTATAAGATGTTCAGCATTCCTGTAAACAACATACCTCGCAACGTGGCAAACAGTGAAGATGGCTACCCCTTGCAAGTTACCTACACGCCCACCTCGCTGGGGGCGCACAAGTGCCGACTGCTGATTTATGACGGCGGTCTCACAGGCAGCTACGGTGCCGACATCTCGGCGCAATGTGTCGCCGTGCCGTCGCTAAGCACCCTCAACGCTCTGCCGGCAACCGACATCAATGAACAGAACTATGTGGCACACTGGGAGGAAGCCCCCGAGACGGTAGATTACTACATCGTGAACCGCATCGTCTATGACAGCAATAACAACATCGTTGAGAGCGAACAGTTCACCACCGACGAAACGAGCTACATGTTTGACGACCTCATGCCAGGACAGACTCACACCTACACCGTGCAGAGCTACCGACTGGGATACATCTCGCAACCCTCGAATGTGATTACGGTAGCGTTCTCAGCGATAAACGGCGTGGAGGCCGACAAACCCATAGCATTCATCCCAACACCGGGCGGCGTGCTCATCAAGTGCAGCGAGCCACACCGCGGGGTAGATATATTCACCACAAGCGGGCAGCACGTCAAGCACATCGAGGTGGTTAACAACGACGATTTCATCTACCTGCCACAAGGCATCTACATCATGCGCTCCACCTCGGCTCGCAAGCCCCAAAAGCTGGTAATAAGGTAAATTGGGAGATGAGGAACAAAACCACCACCTCCCACCAAAAAACTCCCCGAGCATCGATTGATGCTCGGGGAGTTTTTTGTTATCGTGAAAAGGCGGCTTAGCGCACGCGACCCACGTAAGAGCCGTCGCGAGTGTCAACCTCGATCTTCTCGCCTGTGTTGATGAACAAGGGCACCTTAACGGTGGCGCCAGTCTCAACGGTGGCAGGCTTGAGGGTGTTAGTAGCAGTGTCGCCCTTGAGGCCTGGCTCGGTGTAGGTAATCTCGAGCACGGTCTTCACTGGCATCTCGGCATAGAGCACTGTCTCGGTCGATGCGTCGGTGACAACCTCCACCACGTCGCCCTCTTTCATGAAGTCAACGCCTGTAATAACCTCCTTGAGGATAGGAATCTGCTCGTAGGTCTCCTGATTCATGAAGATAGCGTCATGGCCATCCATATACAGGTATTGATAAGGTCTGCGCTCCACACGCACGTCCTCGAGCTTCTCGCCAATGTTGAAGCGGCGCTCCAACACGCGGCCGTCAACCACGTCTTTAAGTTTTGTGCGCATGAATGTGTTACCTTTACCAGGTTTTACATGAAGGAATTCGATGCAGAAATAAAGTCTGCCGTCCATACGGATACAGGTTCCGTTTTTAATGTCTTGAGCGTTAATCATAATCTAAATTTTCGTTCTATAGTTTGTAAAAATTCTTTCTAAGTCATTATGAGGTGCAAAATTAGTGTAAGTTGAGTGAAATACAAAATGAAAAAGAATTTTTTTTCATTTTTATTTCCTAAACCCCCCCTAATTTGTCCAAAATCAGGCAAAAAATAGAAAAAATGCAAAAAGATTAGACTAAATTTCCCAACTTTCTTGGATATTATCAAAAAATGCACTAATTTTGCAGTCCGAAATCAGAAAACAAATCAAAGTTATATAAAAATGAAACGTACATTCCAACCATCAAACCGCAAGAAAGCTAACAAGCATGGTTTCCGTCACCGCATGCGCACTGCCGATGGCCGCAAGGTTCTCGCACGCCGTCGCGCTAAAGGACGCTACAGCCTTACCGTTAGCGACACTGTTTACAAATAATTAGCCCGTAAACAGCACAGTGCCGCCGTGAGGCAGCACTAAGAAAGAGACACAGCCGTTGTAATCACATGATTACGACGGCATTTCTTGTGCATATACCACAGGTAAGACCTGTGGGACATGTCCGAAAAGCACTAAACTCTAAACAGAAAACTCCCTGCAAGCAATTGCCAGTAGGGAGTTTTCCTATAAGTTAATCACAAAGAAGTGCCACTATAGCAGTGGCTGGTGCGGCTTTTACTCAGCGGCAGGGGCCTCCTCAGCAGGAGCCTCAGCGGGAGCCTCA
>CALAVD010000102.1 GCA_937892085.1 uncultured Prevotellaceae bacterium | reverse complement strand
CGATGGCGACATAGACAATGTGAGCTTCGTGGTTAAGAGCGGAACGGGTGCATGGGCTTCAATCCTTTGGCCGCACATGGAGTATTTCCCACACGACTCCATTGACCATCCTGTACAAATCAATGGCATTCGTCCCAATACCTTCAACTTTGAGTTTGAAGGCTCGCCGCAATACTTCACCGCTCACGTGTTTCGCCACGAGATGGGTCATTCGATGGATTTGCCTGATTTGTATCACTACATCAACTATGACAATGTTTCACCAGCAGGTTCATGGGACATGATGTGCTACAATTACAACGCGAACCACACGGCGGCCATCTACAAAAATAAGATCCTTCATGTTTGCGACGACCCGATTGAGATTACTGAGGATGGCGATTACACGTTGCTGAGCGTGGGCTCAAGCCCATCAAGAAACTGCTATTACATCAAGTCGTCCATCGATACTACCAATGGTTTGTGTTCGAATACAGCAGCCGCGCTGATTTGTTTGACGAGGGAATTCCAGGCACAGGACTTATTGCAGCACGCTGGAACGACACCATACCGCTCGACTATTCGGGTATGTTTGCCAATGCTTTCTTCGATTACTACGCAGTGGCGCACCAATATTGGATTTTCCGTCCTGGTAGTAGCAGCGACACTCAGAATGGCAACATCAACAATGCGCATTTCAGCTATGCCACGGGGCGCACGTCATTTGGCCTCGACACCAATCCCCATCCATATCTGACTGACGGCGTCCCTGAAACCAGCTTCGAGATCACTGACATTCACGAATATGGCGAGTACCTTACTTTCCACGTTCACTTCTTCGACGATGGCGCTGATGAGCAGCAAAACGAGCTGCTGACCATGCATCCCAACCCCGACATCGACCGTCTGCAAATCAATGGACAAGGTTTGCAACAAGTTGAAATCTACAATGTCATGGGACAGCAAATGCTTATCCAAGCGCTTAATAATGAAAATAATGCAGAGCTTTTGCTCGGCGACTTACCGTCAGGCATCTATATGCTCCGTATTGCCGCGAACGACGGCTCTATCAACATTAGGAGAATCGTAAAAGAATAGTTCTAAATCTTGAAGCTTAAACCTTTTATGAAATGTGCATGAAATCAAACTAAACCTATATAGAGCAGACGTACTTGCCTGAGGCTTCTTGCTTAGTGAAGTCTATCTCATCGAAGATGGTCTCAACTGGATTGTCGAGGTCCATAACACGCTTTGCCTCAAGGTTCTCGTAGCCCTGTGGTGTGTGAGTTGAGACATAAACAGTGGGGTGGTTTCGAATGAACTCGCGCACACGGTCGAGAGTCTCACGAGCAGCTTCACGATCATCAAAGACTACCGAGAGTTTGTTCTCGTAGAGAGCCTCGTCGACGTAGGTAATATCACCGTGAATCATGTAGAAAAGACCATCCGTCTCAACGATGACGATGCTGTTGCCACGGGTGTGCCCCTTCGCCTTGATCATGTAGATGCCATCGACTATCTTCTGTGCCTCAGGGAAGTTGTAGTAAGCCCCATCGGTAAAGTTCACGGGCACAATGTTGTCGAGTCCCTGTAACTCCTCAGCTCCCAACTCTTCCTGGTTAACATAGATCTTGGCATTGGGGAATGAGCGCAACTCGCCTGAGTGGTCGCTGTGGCGGTGAGTGAGCAGGATTTTTGTAACCTGCTCGGGGCTGTAACCAAGAGCGTCAAAAGCCTCCATATAGGTGCAGATGTCCTTACCTGTGTAGGCTGGAGAGTTCTCATCGGGCACCTCTTCGGGAGTGCCGGCTGGAATGCCAGTGTCCACCAAGATCACCTCATCACCAGTGTCAATGAGGTAGTTCTGAAGACTGCCACGGTAGCGAATGTTCTTGTCAAATTTTTCCACACCCTCCTCGCCACCGAAGGCGAAAGGCTGGCCATAGAATCCGTCTTTGCGAAATTTTACTGCTTTAATTTCCATATTTTTTTAGCTTACGAGCTAACAAGCTAACGAGAAACAAGGCAATGGATAGTATAATCTGTCCTCAATTCTCGTGCTACTTGTCTCTCTTTTTATTGGTTTGATAATA
>CALAVD010000101.1 GCA_937892085.1 uncultured Prevotellaceae bacterium | reverse complement strand
CGGTAGGCTATCGTCATTCACCTTCTCATTGCGTTCATCCTCTGTGATGGTGTGGGCGACATCATGCTGCTGCTCAAACGCCTCACGGTCTTCGGGCTGCATGAAGCCGCACTTTGGGCAGAACTTCATTCCATCGTCGATTTCACTATTGCAATTCACACACTTCATTACACCAGTTTTTTAATCAACAGCTATGGCCATAAAAAACATCGAAGTCAATTCTTCTTGCCACGATTATATTTCACCTCGTCGTTGTCGGCAGAGCCTTGATTGGTATTTTTCTTTGTCGAGGACTTAGTAGTCTTTTTGTCGGTGCTGCTCGACATTTCTTTTGACCTCTCGTTGGCTAAGCGCTCCTCTTTTGCTCTCTCGAGTTCGTTCCTGCGCTTTTGCTCATCGCTGATTTGATTTTGCTGGGAACCGCTCTGCGAGGTGCGCTCCTTGTCGGCCTTCATGCGAGCCTGAGCATTGTCGCGTGCTTTGCGCTTCTCATCTTCGCGACGCTGCTTTTCTTCTATCTCACGCTGCTTCTTCTCTTGCTCAAGACGCTTTTTCTCTTGCTCAATGCGTTTCTTCTCAATCTCCTTCTCACGTTTCTCCATCTCCTTGCGCCTCTTCTCTTCTTCTTTGCGCTTTTTTTCAGCCTCTTTGCGAGCCTTTTCTTGTGCCTTACGCTCTTCTTCTAAGCGTTTCTGCTCCATCTTCTGGCGCTTCTTGGCATTCTCCTCGCCACGCTTTTGAGCCTCGGTCTTCTCCTTGTTGTTATTTTGCGTGTTCCTGTTGGCAGGAGGATAAGGCACCTCAGGTCTTGCATCTTCTTTTTTGGGCTTGGGGCGTGGCACATCCTGACGATGCCTGCTGCTCTTTTTCTTCGTCTTAGAAGAATTGTAAGTAATGTCCTTTAGGGAGCAGCCACGATTGAATCGGCTCAAATCCACTCGCGCGTCGATGCCGTTGATGATGCCTTTATCGCTGAACTGCCACAAAATCCACTTGGCACCGAAGTTGAGCTGAGGCTCGCTCTTTGAATAACGCGCTATGAAGAGCGGATAGTTCTTGAAATCATAACCCAGCAAGGTATTGAAGTAGCTCACATTGGTGTAAATCATAGGTTTACAGCCATAGTAATTCTCTAACAGATCGCAGAACAGTTTCACGCTGTCTTGCAGCTGCTTTGCCGACCATCCCACATGAGTCTCCACATCAAGGAGCGGAATGAGATCCTGCTCTTCGGGCTTGGCCATGCTGATGAAATTCTCAAATTGCCGTTGTATTGACGAAGTGGTTGTGAGGAAGTGATAACTCCCCACCTTAATTCCACGCTCGCGGGCATTCTCTATGTTGCGACGGTAGCGATGCTGCTTGTGGGTGGCACCCTCGGTGGCTTTTACATAGACATATTTGATATATGGGTCCTCGGCAGTAGCATGCCAGTTGATATCCTTCTGATAATTAGAGACATCTATACCGTCATAAACAAGAATAGAGTTGTTGCTATAATTCTTGTCGCCAACCACTTTCACCTCATGCTCGTCGTCATCACCAGCATGAACCGTAAAAGAGAGCAACAAAGTGAAAAATATAATTACATATACTCGCATTATA
>CALAVD010000100.1 GCA_937892085.1 uncultured Prevotellaceae bacterium | reverse complement strand
GGTGTAGCCGTGACGGTGTGCCATCTCAATGGCGTCGAGAGTCTCGGTGAGCGAGCCAATCTGGTTCACCTTGATAAGGATAGAGTTGGCGGCACCCATCTTGATACCCTTCTGCAGGAAGTTCACATTGGTAACGAAGAGGTCGTCGCCCACGAGCTGGCAGCGGTCGCCAATGCGCTCGGTGAGCTTCACCCAGCCTTCCCAGTCGTTCTCGTCGAGACCGTCCTCGATAGAGTCGATGGGATACTTGGTGATGAGCTGCTCGAGGTAGTCGATTTGCTCGTCGTCGCTAAGCTTCTTGCCGTTAGGATCCTTCTGCTTACCGTCCTTGAGTTGCTTGTAGTCGTAGAAATACTTGCCATCCTCAATCACGGCAAACTCGCTGGCAGCGCAGTCCATAGCAATCTTCACGTCCTTGCCAGGCTCATAGCCAGCCTTCTTGATAGCCTCAACGATGCTGTCGAGAGCGTCCTCAATGCCATTGAGAGCGGGAGCAAAGCCACCCTCGTCGCCCACTGCGGTGCTCAGACCACGTGCCTTGAGCAGCTTAGCGAGGTTGTGGAACACCTCGGCCCCCATGCGGATGGCCTCTTTCTCGGTAGTAGCGCCAACGGGGCGAATCATGAACTCCTGGAATGCAATGGGAGCATCGCTGTGAGCACCACCGTTGATGATGTTCATCATGGGCACGGGAAGCACGTAGGCGTTGGTGCCGCCAATGTAGCGGTACAATGGCATGTGGAGAGCGGCAGCGGCAGCATGAGCGGCAGCGAGCGACACGCCGAGCACAGCGTTTGCGCCGAGTTTGCTCTTAGTCTTGGTGCCATCGAGCTCAATCATGCGATTGTCGAGAGCACGCTGGTTGAACACGCACATTCCCTCAACGTGAGGAGCGATGATGGTGTTGACATTCTCCACAGCCTTAGTCACACCCTTGCCCAGGTAACGGCTCTTGTCGCCATCGCGAAGCTCCAGAGCCTCGTTCTCGCCAGTAGAAGCGCCACTGGGCACCGAAGCGCGTCCCATAACGCCGTTTTCGAGTGTTACTTCAACCTCCACAGTGGGATTGCCACGTGAATCCAGAATCTCTCTTGCATGAACTTTAGAAATCTTCATAGTTTCTTCTTATTTTGAATATTTAAAAATTGGTTTTTTTATTTTTTGCAAAAATAGTAAATAACTCGCTAAAGTCAAAATATAGCACTTTTTCTTATTGAAAAAATGTAAAACAAACGATTGCTTTGGTAGCTCACAGTTTATTTACCGCAAATTCCAGGTCTTCCAGAATACAAACCGCAAGCGGCAGAACCAGCGAGCCCCGCGAGCAGTGAACTACTGCACCACCATAGGATAAGCACAGTAGTAGCAAGTGGTGCCGTCGCTCACTATCGCCACCAGCGTGAGATAACCTGTTGTGTGAGGCACTATATCAAAATACTGAATACCCTGATTAGTAGTGCCAGGTGAAATGCTCGCAACGTCGGTGTTGTCGCTCACTCCTAACAGACCGCTGGTCACGTAGTTACCGCTGTTACTGTTAAGAGCCCTTATTCTCTGAGGAGTGCCTGACAATGAGACATACTGACTCACGCCTTCGTTCTTATTGTTCTTGAACATATAGTCCATCGCAACATTCACTCCACTGAGGATGTAGTCATAGATGATGGTTATGTCGGCTGCTGTTACCGTTCCGTCACGGTTCACGTCGCAGAATCCCACGATATCGTTCTCTATATTTCCAAGCAACACTGAATATACAAGGGTAATGTCGTAAGCATTAACCGACTTGTCGCTGTTGACATCGGCACCGTTGTAAAGGTATTTGCAAGTGTTGAACTGCGCTGCACCACTCCAAGGTGCCGTGGTGCGGTAAGCACTAATCGCTTCGCCAGGGACGTATAAAGCGATGCTTGCTTCAGAGTCGATGAAATCGTTGCCCGCTTGTGGTGGCTCACTGTTGCCAAGCCATAACTCGCTGAGCGAAGAGCACCCGCTGAAAAGGCGGGGACCAATATTCTCCACTTCGAAGGTAAAGAACACCTTGCTCAGAGCACTACAATTCTCAAAAGCCCCTTCGCCAATGCTGGTAAGCATGTTGCCAAACACTACCATCGTGAGCGAGGCGCAACCTTTGAAGGCATGGTCGCCGATGGTCGTGAGCAGTCCGTGACAGAATGGAAACTGCCGCAGTTTTGTGCAGTTAATAAATGCCTCTTCGCCAAGGCTGCTTAGCTGCTCGCCTCCATTAAATGTGGTGAGCGCTGTGCAGCCAGCAAAAGCACGATTGCCAATGCGAGTAACACCTTTCGTGTTGTCAACAACCTTCAGCGAACTGCACCCTTCAAATGCCTTGTTTCCAATATATTTCAAAGTCCTGTTGCAGTATAATGTCTTCAGGTTTTTGCTGCTGGCAAAGGCCTGTGGCATTATCGTATCTACTGCATTAGGCATAGTGAACGACTCCTGACTATTGGAACGCAAATAATAATAGAGATTGCTGCCTTGCGTGTTGTAGAGCACGTTGTCGGCAATCACGAAGTAAGGGTTGTTGCCGCTCACGGAGATTGCCTCGAGCGAAGTGAGTGCTGCAAGAGGGTTGAGATCATTGCTCATATCGATGACGGAGAGGCTGTCGCAGTTGATTTTCAGGTTCTTCACCTGCTGCGATACTTGTGCCGTTGCTGTATTCCTAAACTCGGTGGTATAGTAGTTGATACCATTTAGGGTCATTCCCTGTGGCACATTCAGAACGCCATTGGCATCAACTGCCGCCGGTTTAATGTCCACTAATGTCAACTGATTACGAGAGTTCCAATCATAGACAAACTTGCTATCGGCATACACATCATATCTCTCTACAATGTTCTTGAAACCATTCCAAGCGTCAAGAGCTTGGTAAGTGGCAGTCATGCCCAGTGGCACATGAAGCGTGGCACCCGCTTTGAGTGCTGCGCTGATGCCATTAGTACCGTCGTTAACAGGATTCATACTTCGGTAGTTGAAGACTTGGATGTTGGTCCCTTCAAAGCAGTTGTCGCCAAAGACTGTGGTGGTGTAAGGTACTGCCACCGTCATTAGATGTGTGGCATTGCTTACGGCATAAGCATTGATTCCGGTCACACCAGGTGGGATGTACAGCACTTCATCAACTTTGCCCGAAGGGTAAATTGCTAATGTGTTCAACATGTGAGCCTCGGAAATATCAAAGCTTCCACCATACCTCAACTCGTAGAGCACGCCCTCCACATCGGTATAATATAGGCAGTTAGGGTCAACCTCTATCGCCGTCAGCGCCGAAGTGCCAGTGAATCCACTCACCTCGACTTTAGTGATAGATTTTGGCAAATTAATCGTGACGAGGCTTGTGCACTGGGCAAAGGCGTTCTCGCTGATTTCTGAAACGCCAACTACGAGGTTCACATTAGCGAGCTTTGTGCAACCCTGGAACATTCCGTTAGCGACAATGCGCAGTGACGAAGGAATTTGCACCGAGGTGAGCTTGGTGCAGTTAGCAAAAGCCCTATCGCCGGCCATGGTTATCCCCTCGCTGAGCGTGACGGCAGTAAGACTTGAGCAACCTGCAAAGCTCTCGCTGCCTATTGACTTGAGTTTCAAAGCAGTGCTGGTGTCGAGTGTCTTGACACTTTTGGATTTAAATGCGTCATCGCCTATCGAAGTGACGTAGTAGTTCTCGCCGCTATAGCCAGTGATATTATTCCTCACGACGACATCGGTCTTTGGCGGCTGCGACCCTGTGAGAGCCACAGTGCCAGCCGAGGTCTTGAGGTAAGTGTAGCCGTCTTGGTCGATGAAGGAGTAAGGCAACTCGGCGATAGCATAGTTGCGCCACCCCACTGCCCCCTGATAGAGCGTGGCACTCACACCTGCTTCTCCCGACGAAGGCACATAGATTGTGACCGAACTGTCGAGACCGAACGGGTCGCCGGCAAGTGCC
>CALAVD010000099.1 GCA_937892085.1 uncultured Prevotellaceae bacterium | reverse complement strand
TATCCCAACGAGAAACTGGCGGCAACTTACGAAAAACATTACCCCACTCCGCCCAAAATTGATGACCCCAGCGACACTATCCCGTGGACTGTGCGCGCCGATACCCTGACCATGAAAGGCGGACACGCCATCTATGCCGAGAAAGGCAAGATACCTGGTCGTGGCTTGGACATGAGCCATGTGGAAGTCAGTGACCTCGATTTTACTGTTACCGACTTCTACAACCGCGGGGATGTCGTCTCAGTACCTATCAAAGAGCTCAAGGCTAAGGAACGTGGCGGTCTCGAAATTAGTGACGCTCACGGCGATGTCAACATCAACTCGCAAGATATTCAAGTCAAGAACTTTAATGTCAAGACCAAGAACAGCTCCATCGACCTCGACGGCAAGGTGGACATGAGCATCTTCAACGAGAAGCCCACGGGAAGCATGAATATCACCACCGACGCATCGATCGACCTGAACGAAATCAACTCGGTGATGCCGTCGCTGGCTGGCAGCACAAAGTTCATACCAAAGAATCACCCAATAAAATTCAAGGGCAAATTAGAAGGCAACACTCGTGACCTTGACATCAATAACGGTACACTACAAATTCCAGGCTTCGTGAAAGCCAATGTTGATGGCAACATCAAGAATATCACCGAGCCGTCAAAACTGCAAGCCGATGTGAATATCGACGCCAATATCGACAACATCGACTTTGCCAAGAAAGAGTTTCTTGACAAGGACTTGCAAAAGCAAGTCAATGTAGTACCAATGACGCTTAAGGGGAACGTCAAGTACACCCCCAAATCGGTAGCGGGAAACGTTGATATGAGACTAAAGTCGGGCGGCAGCCTTACGGGGAAAGGCAGCTATGAGTTCAACAGCGACAAATACACCGTTGACGCCACGGCAAAATCGCTGCCCGTGAAGAAACTCATGCCACAGCTCGACGTGAACAACGTGAGCGCACACATCAAAGCCGATGGTCACGGCTTCGACTTTTTAGGCAACAACACCTCGGTCAACGCAAAGATACAGCTCGATGACATCGACTATGCTGGCAAGCACTACCGCAACTACGATGCCGATGTGAAACTTAACGGCACAAATTTCGACGCCAAAGTCAATGCCCGTAATCGTGGCAACATGGCAGCAAAAGGCAGTTTTGACCCAAAGAGCGAAAAATATGATATCGATGCCACGCTCAACTCGTTCCCAGTGCAAGAACTTGCGCCACAGCTCGGCGTCAGCAATCTCACCGCATCGGTAAAAGCGAAAGGGCAGAAATTCGACCTATTGAATCCTAACACCCGTATAAATGCCGATATCGACTTGGGCAGTGTGGTTTATAATAACCAAACCTATAAGGACTTGAAAGGCAACATCACCCTTGATGGGAACAGCTTCTACGGACACATAAATTCGGAGAATCCCAACTGCGATGTCTATGCCGACGTGAACGGCACCATCAACGGCGATACCTACGACTTGAATCTCAAGGGCAATGTGCGAGACCTCGACCTGCAAGCCCTCAACTTAGTGGATGTGCCTTGTAACGGTAGTGGTGACATCGAAATGCAAGGGCGGTTTAATTTGAAAACCAATGAATATCAAGGCACGATGTCGCTCAACGACCTGAATTGGAACTATGATAACGAGCGGTTTTTCACCGAGAAAGCCGACGTAGCCTTCGACCTTAACAACAATTCCACTTCAGCAAGCTTTAATGAGCAGAGCAACTACATAGATTTCAAATCGCCTCACGGCATCAACGACCTGTCGAAGAGCCTAAATCGATGCATCGAGATAGCGCAACGCCAGTATGAGAAGATTGACCTCGACGTCAATGAAATTGCCGATGAAGTACCCGAGTTTGACCTGAAAATGAAGATGGGATCAAGCGGTATCGTCCAACGATTAATGGGCAAATGGGACATAGACTTCAGGGATATGCAAGCTGACCTGAGTAAGGATTCCACACTTCACGCTCATGCTGTTGCCAACAACTTGGGCTATGGAACCCATGTCATTGACCGACTAATTTTCGACGTAGAGGAGCTTGACAAGAGTATCAGCTTCAATGCACGAATGGAAAACAAGAAAGGGTCTTGGGACGAAATGGCACAAGTTGACGTTGCCGGACAAGCTAAAGGGTCGAACGTGAACATGCTTATCAGTCAAAAGAACATTGACAATGAAACTGGGTATCACTTGGGCATTTACGCCAATATTCAAGACTCGATTCTCACTGCCAATATCATGCCTCAACAGCCAATAATTGCCTATAAGCAGTGGAATCTCAATGATGACAACTATGTAAAATTAGACTTCGGCAACAAGCGGCTTGAAGCCGACCTGACTCTTGAGAGAGACTCAAGCCTTGTATCTCTCAAGACTGACCCCATTCAAGTCGAGGGCAAGCAAAATATTCTTGCTAACATTAAGAATTTCAAAATTGAGGAGTGGACCAACATAGTGCCCTCGCTGGAATCGGTATCGGGTGTCATGGATGCCGATATAGCACTCTCCTACGACGGCAGGAATCTTGAAGGTGATGGTGAAATAGAATTGCATAAATTCACTTATAACCGCATGCCTGAAGGCGATTTGAAGATGAATACCAAACTCACAATCGACCCACACACTTCAAGCACCAACCTCATCGCCAACCTCAACATTGACGGGTCGGATGTGGCAGTTGCCTATGGCGCTCTTAACGATAGCACTGCTGCCAGTCCGCTGAACGTGAAAGTCGATCTCGACAAGTTCCCTATCAGGAAAATCTCGCCACTCATTCCTGGAAGAATGGTGATGCTCGACGGATATGCCAACGGAGAACTCACTGTTGACGGTTCGCTCGACAACCCCTTTATCAACGGTCACCTCATCAGCGACACGGCCTATGTGAAACTTCCGAGATATGGCAGCTCACTGCGATTATCTGAACAGCAAATCGACATCAACAGCAACGTCATTGAATTCAACAATTACAAAATTTACGGATTGAACAATAATGCCGCTCTTCTCAATGGCTCTGTAGATTTCAAGTCGCTCGACGACGTGAAGATGGACCTCGACATCAAAGGCAAGAACATTCAGTTCTTTGGCAGTGAACAGAAGCGTTTTTCTGAAATCTTTGGTAACGGATTTATAGATATCGATGGCAACATTAAGTCTCGAAACAACCTCACCGCAGTAAATGCTGACGCCAAACTGCTGGCAGGCTCAAACATCACCTACGTGATGCAAGACGACATCAACTCAATAGTGAGCAACAGTGCGACAGAGGGCATGGTAACCTTCGTCAACCCCAACGACACGGCATGGTACAACGAGACAATCATTACAGGAGGTACAACGGCTTCGGCACTCAACATACTCGTGAATATAGATGTGGAACAAGGCGCAAAAATCAATGCGTTCCTACAACCCGAAGGCAAAGACAGGGTAACAGTTGATGGAGATGGGCACTTGAGATACCTCCTTGACTTTGCAGGAAAAGACCACCTCTCGGGAACTTACACCATCTCATCGGGTGTGGTGAGATACACTCCACCTGTAATCAGTCAAAAGGTGTTCAACCTTGTTGAAGGCAGTAGCCTCACTTGGAACGGAGAGATGCTGAACCCACAACTCAACCTCAAAGCTACCAATAGCGTCAGAACCACTGTCAACAACACCAGTGGTAGCGGGTCGCGACTCGTAGATTTCTACATTGTAGCACAAATTAAGAACTCGCTTAGCAACTTAGACCTCAAGTTTGATGTAGAAGCCAAGAACGACGCTACAGTGGAGAGCGAGTTGCAGACCCTAACCGACACTCAGCGCTCACAGACGGCTATAAATCTATTGCTCTACAATTCTTACTCAGGTTCTATGCCAACTGGAGATTTTTCCACAACCGGAGCACTGTTCTCTTTCCTCCAATCGCAAATCAACAACTGGACTGCCAACAACCTAAAGGGGGTTGACCTATCGTTTGGTATCAACCAGTTTGAAGGGACTCAAAGTGGTGGGAACAAAATAGAGACCAGTTATAGCTACAGGTTGTCGAAGTCACTGTTTGGGGAGCGATTTAAAATTGCTGTGGGTGGCGAATACTCAACTGAAGCAACAAGCGAGCAGAACTTCTCTCAAAATCTCATCAGTGACATTTCATTTGAGTATTTGCTCAATCCCACTGGTACTAAATATTTGAGATTATTCCGTCACAAAGGACTGGAGAGCGTCCTTGAGGGCGAAGTCACCGTCACTGGCATCAGTTTTGTTATGAAGCACAAAATATCAACTTTAAGAGACTTGTTCAAGTGGATGAGTAAATCTAAAAAGGCTGAGCCTCAACCTGAAATTGAACTCCAACAAATCGACGAGAACTCGCCAATTCCGGCAAGTATCGGCACACAACAGTAATTCCCAGCAAGATGATAAAACACACTGCTAAAATATTGACTTTTCTCTCTTGTATGGCAATCTTCGCAGCTTGCTCCACAACCAGCAGGCTTGCCGAGGGAGAGGGGTTATATACTGGAGTAAAGAAAATACAGTATAACCAACACGACAGCGTGAATATCGCCCCCGACGTAAAAGACCTTATTTCATCAGCAGTGAATGTAAAACCTAACAATCCTCTTTACTCGCCTTATATCCGGTCACCATTCCCAATCGGTCTGTGGGTATATAATCACTGGGACGAAAATTCTAAAGGTCTAAAAGGATGGCTTTACAAAAAGCTGGTAGCAAAGCCGGTTCTCATCAGCAGGGTAAGACCTGAGACGCGAGTGAGCATGATCAACGAACTGCTGAAGAACAACGGCTACTTCGACTCCAAATCGTCCTACACATTGAATTATAACGACAAGAACAAGAAAAAAGCGAAAATCACCTACGAGATTGACGTGAAGTCACCTTACACGTTAGGCGACATCACCTATTTAAACGAAGACACCCCTCTTACCAACCTCATCGACTCAATAGCCGGCAGCAACAATTATTTCAAGAGCGGGAGCAGATATTGCATCGACTCGCTCAATAACGTGAGAATCGACATCGCCAACCAATTACGAAACAGAGGGTATTACCTCTTCAGACCAGAGTATATTGAATATCTTGCCGACAGTGTCACACAAAAAGGCATCATCAATATGCAACTTGTGAAATCGGCAAATATCCCCAACCAAGCCTATACCAAATATCTCTCGAATGACATTACTGTGAGAATCGACGATGATGTAATAGGAGGTGTCCCCGACACTGTAGTCGCACGTAATTGCACTATCATCAAGATGCAACCGGTACACATCAGCGACAAGTTGATTACATCGTGCATGAGAGGACGCAAAGGACGCCCGTTTAGAGTAGGAAACATGGACTTGATTCAGATGTACCTCGCTCGAACAGGCATTTTCAGCAACATCAACATCCAGGCTACACCACGCGACACGATGCTCGAAAATGGGTATGGACTTATCGATCTTGATATAACGTGCACCCTCGACAAACCCATGGAGGTGAAGATAGAAGCTCAAGCCACCACCAAGACCAGCAGCTTCGTGGGTCCTGGGCTCGGGTTAGGAATAAAGCACAAGAACATCTTTGGCGGTGCCGAACAGTTGAGTGCTGACCTTACAGCCTCTTATGAATGGCAGACTGGCAAAGGAAATGCTTATAAAAATTCTGACTTCAACAGTTATGAAGTGGGGCTTAATGTGGAGTTAGCAATTCCCAGACTTTTAGCTCCAAGATTTATCGATAGAGCAAGACGCTACACCAACTGGACGCGGTTCTCCATTGGGGGAGATTTTATTAATAGGCCCAACTATTTCAAAATGGCACGCATGAGTGCTGAGATGACATGGGAATGGCATTCAAGGAAATATTCTCAGCACAAGTTCACACCCTTTAAATTAACCTACTCCACCCTACTCAGTACAACAGAAGCATTTGACTCGGCCTATTTCAACAATCGCGCTATCGAACAAAGTTTTCGTGATGTCTTTATCCCACAAATGAGCTATACCTACACTCTTGATAGAACAATAGGTAAAAACAACTTTGTTTGGTCAACTACGGTTACTGAAGCCGGCAACTTGTGCTACCTCATCTGGAAAGCCTGTGGAGTTGAAAAAGGGGATATGCACATCCTCTACACCTATTTCTCTCAATTTATCAAAGCTCACACACAATTTATATGGACAAGGGCTCTGTTTGGTGACCACAAAATAGTGAGCAGACTATTCCTCGGGGCAGCACATGCCTACGGCAACTCCGAAGAAGTTCCATATATGGAGCAGTTTTACATTGGGGGCTCCAACTCGTTGCGTGGTTTTGCCGTGAGAACAGTGGGACCAGGAAGCTATCGACCTAAAGTGCTTGACCGAAATTCTTACTATGACCAAACTGGAACATTCAAATTTGAGGCCAACCTTGAATACCGGTTCCCATTGGTAGGCTACTTGAAGGGTGCACTCTTTTTTGACGCTGGTAATGTGTGGTTGCTCAAAGATGACGAGTACCGACCTGGAGGAAAGCTCAACTCGAAAAATTTCTTTAAAGAGCTGGCGCTCAACACTGGTCTCGGGACTTGCGACGAAACACATATTTTCGAAGGAGGTGTCCACCATACCATCTCATCAGCCCTAATGCGGCAAATGCTCCCAGCACATCGGCGATAACATCAAAATTGTCAAAATCGCGACCAAGCCCCATTGCCAACTGGCACGTCTCGGTAATGAGCCCAAGCATTGAAGCAAATACAGTAAGTGCCAACTCTACGTTAACACGTGTGTGGTGAGGATTTCTGTATTTAGTATAATCATACAGATAAGTCAAGTTCAAGAACAAGAATAACAAGAAATGACACACCTTATCTGAATTCTTGAATTTAAGGAATGAGAACCACCATGAACCTTCAACGTGAGATGATGGCATAAGGAGGACATATAAAACAATCGCTGTCGCAATCAACGAGAACAATCCTACTGGTATTTTATTAATTAGCTTCTTCATTAAGTTCCTTTTAATAAGGCCGATCTTTATTATCTACCCAAAAATAAAGTTTTTTGAATTGCAAAAGTAAGCATTTTTTGTTATATTAGATTTAAATTTAGAGATTATTTTACTATTTTTGGTCAAAAAATCATTTCGCTCACCATTTCGCTTCTATTTTTGAGCTTTTATAGATAATTTTGCAAATGAAATTGTAATGGTAAAACTTATGGGCAAACTCTCAGATTTCTTCTCAATGTCGAAACAAGAGCGCATTGGCGCTTGGATGATTGCGCTACTCATCGCAGCACTGCTCATAGCTGTAGCAGTAGTGAAGAAATGCTCTTCTAACGAAGTTACTACTAAAGACACTAAGAGCCTAAACGAATACGTTGAGAGAGCTGAGAAAAGCAAACCAAAAGAAAAGAAGAAAGATAGCAAGAAAGCTAAGAAAAAGAATACTGACAAAAACAAAGACAAAAGCAACAAGAGAGATAAGACAAAAAAATCTTCATCGAAATCCACAAAGACAAAAGACAAGAAAGACAAAAAAGCCACTAAGTCAAAAAGAAAATCACAAGCTAAAGACAACAATAACAAAAGAAGAGAATTGCAGCCTGTGCCACAATTCTGATTAAAAAGAGTGACTATTTCTTCTTTGGAATGGGAACTCCCTGATGATTCATTTGGTCATGATCATACACGTTCTTCTTGGGGCGAGGAACATTACCCCGCTTCTCTCTTTGTTTTTTCTTCTGGGCTGCAAAGGTCTTCATCATCTCAAAGCCCATGTCATAAAGCACTATCGACTCATCGGTGCGCTGGCGAGCAGGGGTGCATTTGAGCAGCACAAGATAGATTTTCATGCCATCACGAACCACTGCCGACGCCAAGCATCCGCCTGCGGCGCGCGTAGTGCCAGTCTTGATGCCTATGCAGCCATCGTAGCGGCCATAGAGCTTGTTTGTACTCTTCAGGTGAATTTTCTTGCCTGACGTGGTGGTAATGTCGCGAGTGGAATTAGAAACTATCTCGGCAAAGTCTTTATTCTTCATGCAATACTCCACAAGCGTCATCATGTCGCGTGCGGTAGTGTAATGATTTTCATTTGGCAAACCGTGGGCATTAACAAAATTTGTGTTTTTCATGCCAAGCTGTTTTGCCTTACTATTCATCAGGTCGGCAAAAGATACCGAATCAGGAGCAGCAACGAACTCTCCTATGGCATGTGCGGCGCCGTTGTCACTGGGAAGCATGGCGCGGTAAAGCAAGTCGCGAAGCACATATTTTTCGCCACGCTTAACATTGCCATATTCAGTAGATGCCGCCTTTGCGCTGATGGTAACAATCTCGTTCAATCGGCCACTCTCACATGCAAGGATGCAAGTCATCATCTTTGTCAGGCTGGCAGGATACATGCGCTTATCGGGGTTCTTGCTACTAAGCACCTTGCCCGACTCGGCATCTATCATTATCCATGCCTCGGCACTTAAAGCGCTGAGTTGCGCATCAACAGTGTCCTTTGGAAAAGAAGGATCATCGAGAGCGGCGCTATATATGGTGGGATTATCAGGGGTAGTGACAGCCCATGATGACGTAGCTACACACACCATTAGCAGACACATCACCAGTGCCCAATTCAGCTTAAATGATTGTATATTACTCTTTAAATTCATTACTCGTTTAATCCTTATTTTTTCACAGCACGATTGCAAAGGTATATATAACAACGTGAAAAACGATAAAAAATTACACTTTTTTAGGAATTTTATATATTGATGTGATGATAAAACAAGCTATCAAAACAAGTTTTTTATTACTTTTGTAAAAATATATCAATTACAATAATGGACTCTCTAAGCATTTCGAGCACACAGAACCCACGCATCAAGCACTTGATGGCTTTGCAACAAAAGGCACAGTTGCGACGTTCCGAGCAGCAAATCGTTGTTGAAGGGGCAAGAGAAGTGTTGCACTGCATCAATGCAGGTTTTAAGGTTATAACGATATTTTACTCTCCCGAGATTTTCGACATATCTGCCTTGCCTCGGTCTAATTGTGAGCTAATAAAGGTAACAACACAGGTCTATGAGAAAATAGCATATCGTGGCTCTACCGAAGGGGTGATTGCAATCGTAAAACCAAAACAAGTCACTCTCGCCGACATCGAACTGGGCAGTGATCCGCTCATCGTGGTTCTCGAAGGAGTAGAGAAACCCGGCAACATCGGAGCCGTGCTGCGTAGTGCCGATGCAGCTCACGCCACTGCCGTCATCGTGTGCGACCCTTTGACCGACCTCTACAACCCAAACCTCATTCGCAGTTCTATCGGCGCCATCTTCACCGTGCCATGCGTGGCATGCACCAGCGCTCAATGTATTCAATTCCTTAAAGAGAAGAAAATCAATATTCTCACCGCTCAACTCCAAGACAGCGAGCCATACTATAACACTCCTATGCGTGAAGCCACAGCGATAGTCATGGGCACCGAGGCTACAGGTCTCACACAAGCCTGGCGACAAGCCGCAACTGCTCACATCCGCATTCCAATGCAAGGCTCACTCGACTCGCTCAACGTCTCGGTATCCACCGCTATCCTACTCTTCGAAGCTGTGCGACAAAGACTCACATGAATGTACCTTTAGTCATATCGTTGTCTTCTCTAAACTGGAAAAACAAATAAAGTTGACTATAATTATTTCTGTTCACTGATTTTTTGCTAACTTTGCAGTCGCAAAACCAGAT
>CALAVD010000098.1 GCA_937892085.1 uncultured Prevotellaceae bacterium | reverse complement strand
TGAGAACGCGCTGCGCAATCATCCGTGGGCGTCGTGGGGCGCAGCGGAGGCACACGAGCAGGACCGCATGCCCGGCGCGCCAAGCCGATGGAACATGGCTATCGGCGTCAACTACAAACCAATCTCGTGGCTCAAGTTTGACGCAGGTTATAAATACATGCGCGACTATTCCCTTGCCGAGTGGAATGAGGAAAAGCAAGAGGAGACCGAAGCCTTCTGGGGCACGAAACACCGCGTGTTTTTCTCGGCTACAGGAAGCTACAAAGTGAACAATTTCAAGTTCTCGCTGCGTGAGCGTTGGCAATACACCTACCGCCCCGAGGTGGCAGATGTGACCTACGACTGGGCGCACGACCGCTTAGAACCCAAGAAGGGCAAGGGCAAGAACGTGTCGAGGACGCGCCTGATGGTGTCCTACGACAAGAAAAAGGCATGGTACAAGCCTTACGTCTCGGTAGAGATGTATCTGGCAAAGGATGTAGAGAAGATGCGCTACACTGCTGGCTGCGAGTTCAAAGTCAGCAAGCACGACGAGATTGATGTCTTCTACCGCTATCAAGACATCACCGATGACGACTGCTACAACAACCGCGACTCACACATTGTGGGTGTGGGATATAAGTTTAAGTTTTAAAGTACGAAGTACAAAGTACGAAGTACAAAGTATAAAGTACGAAGTACAAAGTATTATTGATGATAATCTATGATATGGATGAAGGGAATAATAATGTCAAGAGTGTAAAAATCGGTACTTTTTGCAGAGCGCATAATAAAACTGTACAAATTTCTAAAAAATAAAGATATTGATGTCTTAAGAAGATAAGTGTTGCGAAGTGGAACTTCTATTGGAGCAAATATTGCAGAGGCAGATTTTTCTGAAAGCAAGTCAGATTTTAAACACAAAATCTCGATAGCTTTGAAAGAGGCCAATGAAACATTATATTGGTTAAATCTTTTATATAAAGGCGATTATATCACAAATGATCAATATGACTCAATAAAGAAAGACTGCTCTGAGATAATAGCTATATTGTTGTCAATAACCCAAACCATTAGCAGTCAAAAATAGTAGTGGAGTGGTTTTCTTTTTTGTCCTTCTTACTTAGTCCTTTGTCCTTTTTACTTATTCCTTCTTTTTTCGTTGCTTCGCATTATGCTATGTGAGAGCAATTTGTAGATTTCACGCTTGTCGCCGGTTAACGATGACAGGTGTTTTTCTATTATCTTGATGTCGCCGCGGGCTGCCGGACCCGTCTGTGATTCTTTGGGGGTCAGGTAATCGAGTTTCTCTACCATGGTCTTGATGAGTGGCATCATTATATCGAACGACAATCCTGCCTCGTCGAGCACCTCGCTCGAGAGGGCGAACATGTGGTTGGCGAAGTTGCAGGCAAAGACCGAAGCTACATGCAGCAATAGCCGGTCGTGACTTGGCGCCTTATGGACATTCTGCGAAATAGCCGATGCGAATTTTTCTATCTCATGCGTAGCCTTGTCGGTATTTCCCTCGACGAACAGATGCACATCGTTCATTTTCACCACATTGCTCTTGCTCAGCGACTGCACAGGCCAGCACACACCATAGTAACGGCGCTTGCCCTGAAACACCTCGATTGGAGTTGACCCCGAGGTGTGCAGCCACAACGCTTTATTACTGGTGGTAGTGTTATCAATAATATTAGCGATGGCATCGTCGTTGACGGCAATAATATATATATCGGCATCATTAAGCACCATTTTCAGGTCATTAACCGCTTCACAGCCCACTTTTTCAGCAAGCTCCAGTGCATTGGCTAATGTGCGGCTGTAAATCTGCACTATCTTATACTCGTCATTGAGCGCTAAGGCAAAATTGGTTGCAACATTGCCCGCCCCGAGTATTACCACACGTCTGTTCATCGTTGTTCGTTTATCGTTGTTCGTTTATCGTTGTTCGTTTCACTAATCACTAATCGCGCAAAGCGCAATGCTTTGTGCATTAACAAGAGATGATTGTGCCCTCGATGCCGCGTGTGCCTTTGCTGCCCTCATAATTGAAATAATAGACCACAAGCGCATGGTGGTCGTCGAGCAGTACCGGCCACGAATAGCCCAGGTCGGTGCTGCCGCCGGCGAGCGTCACCACCGATGGGAATGCCGAGTAGTACATCGAGTCGCGGTAAATCACCACGTCTTTCACTTTTTTCACCCCTTGAAAGGATGTTTTTGCGCTGATAGATGATATTGTGGCGAGTAAGGCTACAAGCAAGATGATTATCCTTCTCATTGCGCTAATGACTGGTTGATGTGCTCTATATAATCAAGAATTTCGTCGCGGCCACGACCGTCCTCGCTTGATGTCAAAAACACTGGTGGCAGCTCCTCCCAAGAGTATAGCAGGTGACGCTTATAGGCGGCAACGGCTTGTGCGCCAGCCGCCTTGC
>CALAVD010000097.1 GCA_937892085.1 uncultured Prevotellaceae bacterium | reverse complement strand
GCCCACACCTCCGTGAAGGCAGGGGGCCGCTTGAACGCAAGCCCTTATCAGTCCAGAGCCGTCTCCTGAGCCAGAACGGACAGCTGCGCGCAGAACGCTTCAGGCGTCAGTTCTCCGGAAATGAGCAGCGGCAGCAGATTGCCGAACTCGGTGTTGCCGATGGAGGAGGTCATGATATCACCCGCGTTGGGGACGATGATCGTATCCTTGTTGACGGCGTTGACATACTCATACAGCAGCTTGTTTTCGGAAGCCGTGGCCGTGTATTCTTCGCTGACCGTCAGCTTCGGCGCGACGCCGCCTTCCGCCAGCATGTAAGCTTCGATATTGTCCTGCTGGAGAACGAAGAGAATGAAAGCCTTGGCGACTTCCTGCTCTTCCGCGGAAACGGAGGCGGGAATCCAGTACTGATAACCGTCGTTGTTGGCCAGGGCCACATTGCCGGGCAGCACGTCGCCGCGGACGGTGGCGCCGTCGAAGCCGTTGGACCACTTGCCGCCGTCCTCCAGGAAATCACCCACCATCCAGGAGCCGTTGGCGATGACCGCGGCGTTGTTGCTCATGAAGGCGTTGAAGTTGTCGGCACTCACCTTTGAGCTGCGGTTGCCACGAAGCAGGTGATTCTCAAAGAGGATAGCAACCTCAGTCACCATCGCATCGCTGCGAGAGTTGCGAGCAGCGGCAATTTGGAGTGCTGTGAGCAGATTTTCCTCGCCGTCGGTTCGCACCTCACCTATGGGCAGCTGGGAGCCAGTGATTATTACTGGCTTGTCGAGGTTCTCAAGCATAAAGCTCAGCGCAGAGGCAGTATATGCCATTGTGTCGGTGCCGTGCAGCACCACAAAGCCGTCGTAGTCGTCGTAGTTGGCTTCTACCTCTTTGGCAATCATGCTCCAGTGCGATGGATTCATATTGCTGCTGTCGATGGGCGGGTCAAACTGTAGGTTGCCTATCTCAAAGTCTAATTTCTTGATTTTAGGCACATTGTCAATAAGGTGACTGAAGTCGAAGGGCTTGAGGACTTTGCTTACGGGGTCCTCTATCATGCCTATGGTACCACCAGTGTAGATTATCAGTATTTTTGGTTTAGCGTTGTTTTTTGTCATAGCGAATATAGTAAAATGAAGTGGTTCAGAGAATAACAAGTTTAACAATCTCCCATCTGTATCATGTGGATGCGGTTGGAGAAAGCAGTGAGATGCTGATTAAGCGACTCAACCCAGTAGTCCCAAGAGTGACGTCCAGGTCGCTCGCTGTAGTCGTGCTTGATTTTGTGTCGCTGCAAAGCGGCGTGCAGGGCGCGGTTGTCCTTAATGAAGATGTCGCTTGTGCCGTCGTCAATGATGATGAACTGCTCGTTTTCAGGTTTGAGCGAAGGCACTAAGTTAATCACAGAGTGGCTTTCCCAAGAGGCTTCGTTGGCCGCATACTTGCCCAGTCGCTTGTCGATTTTGTAGTGGTCTTTGATGGTGGTGATATCAACACCGCCGCTCATGCTGCCGCATAGACCGTAGATGTCGGGATGACGCCATGCGAGCCACAATGCTCCATGTCCACCCATGCTCAGACCTGTTATGGCGCGGTACTTGCGATTGTTTACTGTGCGGTAATTGCTCTCAATATATGAACGCAATTCTTGAGTGACGTAGGTTTCAAACTGGAACGTGGGGTCAATAGGGGAGTCGAAGTACCAACTGTCCTGTCCGTCGGGGCATACGATAATGAAATGATATTCGTTGGCATATTGTCTAAGATCCACATGGTTTTGCCAAGCCATGTAGTCGTCGCTGTAGCCATGTAGCAGATAAAGCACAGGATAGGTCGTGGTGTCGTCTTTTTCCAGATATTGCTCTGGTAGGACGACGAGATTAGAAATGCTTCTTCCCATCTTCTCGCTTTTCACCTTAACAACTTGCAGCTGAGTGTCTTTGTTGGACTCTTGATTAGTGACGGGCTGCTTGCTCTTTGTAGTCTTTTTTGTGGTCTTCACTTTATGCTCCGATGCTCGCGAGCTATTGTCGCTTGCTTTGCAGCTGATGCAACACATGGCAAAGATTGCAACGCAAGTCAATATTTTGACGAAAGGATGTTTCATTATAAATAAGTGTCCTACAACTAAAAACTAATAACTAACAACTGAGAACTTATTTCACACCGCTATTAAATGCTTTGTGGAAGAACAAAACCTGATAATCAAGAGAGTTAACCCAGTAGTCCCAAGTGTGTCCTCCAGGTCTAACGATATAGTCATGGGGAATGCCTTGCTTGTCGAGTGCTTCGTGGAGGGCGTTGTTCTCGTTGATGAAGATGTCTTTGTTGCCATCGTCGATGATGATGTTCTGCCCTGGTACGAGGGTGGGAACGAGGTTTGTCACCGAGTGCTGACGCCACACATCTTTGTTGCTCTCGTAGTCGCCAAGTCGTTCATTGATTTTCCACTTGTTGGGGAAGTTGTAGATGTCAACGCCACCGCTAATGCTGCCACAGGAGCCATAAATGTCGGGATGCCGCCATGCCAGCCATAGTGCACCATGGCCACCCATGCTAAGTCCGGTGATGGCACGGTACTTGGGGTGATTGAGAGTGCGGTAATGCGTTTCGATATAGCTTCTCAGCTCTTGGGTGATATAGGTCTCGAACTGGAAAGTCGGGTCGATAGGAGAATCGAGGTACCAGCTGTCCTGACCGTCGGGGCACACGAAAATTATGCTGTATTGTGTTGCGAGCGACCGCAAGTCGGCTTTACGGGGCCAGCCGCGGTAGCTACCCCACGCTCCATGCAAGAGGTAAATGATGGGGAATGACATGTATCTATACTCTTTTTGTGTGTATTGAGCTGGTAGCACTACGGTGTTTTTAATGGTTCGTCCCATTTTGTTGCTCATCACTACGATGGTATCTACCACGCCAGGTTTTTTCTCAGCTTTGGCGATAGCCTGGTCATAGATTTCAGGAACTGGTGGCGTCACTTTTTGTGCGCCGGCAGTTGCAAAGCACGCTGCCATAATTGCAATGACGAGTTGGAGTTTTGTGATTGTTTTCATTGTATCGTTATTCGTTTATCGTTATTCGTTTATCGTTTATGGAAGACATTGATGAGACTTGTTGCAACGCATTCTGCGTTCTGTAACCTCTAACCTTTAAACTGTGCGAAGCGCTCTTACTTTCGTTTTTTCTTGAAAAAATTGGTCATCAATTCAGAGCATTGTTCTTCGAGTACACCAGCTGTCACCGACGTCTTCTTGTGGAAGGGACTGTCGCAGAAGCAATGGTAGCCACGTTTCTCGTCTCGTGTACCATAAACGACACGTGAAATCTGGCTCCATCCAAGAGCTCCAGCACACATCAGGCACGGCTCTACTGTCACATATAGGGTGCAGTCCTTGAGATATTTCCCTCCCAACGTGCCTTGTGCAGCTGTGATGGCTTGCATCTCGGCATGAGCGGTGACATCGGTGAGGGTCTCAGTGAGATTGTGACCTCGAGCAATCACTCGCCCTTGACTCACAATCACCGCGCCAATGGGCACCTCGTCGCACTTTTGTGCTTCGAGTGCCTCGTTTAAAGCCTTCTGCATGAATTTCTTGTCGTCGTTCATTATATTTTTTTAGGAGGAAGTTAGAAAGTGGAAGGTCGTTCCACGTTCCTTGTTCCACGTTTTACACGAATATTTTCTTGACGAAATTACCAACTTTCACGATATATACCCTGTTGCGAGGCAGGTCGATGATTTGCGAGTCGCTCGAGATGCGCTGATAGTAGAGCCTACCGCTCATGTCCCAAACGCTGGTCCACTTCAAGTGGGTGTCACCGTAAATGTATATTGTGCCAAAATGCGCTACGATTATGGGGTCGGGCTCGGCAGGGAATGCGTCATCGATATATTGATTGATGCCCGTGGTCTTATCTACAGTGACGGTGAAAGGGTCGCTGTCGAACATCAGCGTGGTGGGAACTATGGTGTAATCGGCGTTGTGGTCGAGGGCAGCGAGATAGAAATGGCTTGCCGAGGTGACGGCTACCAACTCGTCGTTCTCATCATAGATCTTGTAGGCGAGATTGTTACCCAGGGAGATTTTCTGCCAGTATTGATTAAATGGCTCGCTGTCAAATTCCATAGTGGGGTAGAAGTCTTCGTTGGGGAATAGGGTGAAGGTGTCGTCGTTGCCCCATATAGTGTCGTCGGTGTAAGAGTCGATAGTCTCATCGTCGGCAACTACCAGGTCCACGTTTTTCAGTCCGCCGAAGGTGTTGTCGCCAAGGGTGATTGGCGCTTCGGTGGCGGCGCAATAGATTTCGTAAAGATTGTGGCAGCCGTCAAAAGCGTAATCGTCGATAAACTTCAACGACGCAGGAAGCAAAACAGTGTGCAACATTGAGCAGTCTTGAAAAGCTCCGTATCCCACATCCTTGACGCTCTCGGGAAGTGCTATGTTCTCGATAGCCGTTGACGTGAAGCAGTAGTCGGGAATGACTTCGAGCTGGAGAGGCAGTGTCACGTCGGTCAAGTCGCTGGCAAAGGCAAAAGCATGATCCTCGATGCGTGTCACCGAGTTGGGGATAACCACTTCTGTGACTTTTGAGTGAGCAAAAGCGTGCTCGGCAACTGTGGTGACGCGATAGTTCTCGCCTTCATAGCTAACCGTGCTCGGGATGATATATATGCCTTCGTAAGCGTTCATGCCGTCAACGATATTTTGGTCCACAGCCACTTCGTGACGGTTGCCAGTGAAGCTATATACAATGCCTTGGCTCATAAAGTCGCCCGCCCATGTCGCCAGGCTTATGATAGTTGATATGATAATTAATAATAAGTATCTCATTACGATAGATTATGCGATTTTTAACCTACAAAGTTGAGGAAAAATCTCGAAATCTGCAAATATATGAGCAAAAAAGCACCAAAAAGCGTCAAAAAAGAAAATAAAAAATGAAACATCGTGGGCAATCTCGATGTTTCATTATGATTTGTATTAAGCTTTGAGGGCTGTTAGAGTTCTGCCTCTTTCAGTTTCTCGGCATTCTCGGCAACGATAAGGTGGTCGATACAGTCTTGGATGTCGCCGTCCATGAAGGCGGGCAGGTTATAGATCGTGTAGCCAATGCGGTGGTCGGTGATGCGCCCCTGCGGATAGTTGTAGGTGCGTATCTTCGCCGAGCGGTCGCCAGT
>CALAVD010000096.1 GCA_937892085.1 uncultured Prevotellaceae bacterium | reverse complement strand
TGGCAAGCCGCTACAACATGCGCGACTTGCCACAGAGTCACTTTTTTAGTTCATAGTTCACAGTTCACACCGTCCAGCAACTGTCACAAGTGCTTGACGGTTTTGTGTGAAATTTAAAAAATAACAACGGCTGAGCCGTTGCATGGTGAACCTTGTGAGATGAACGTTACTCCATCGTTTCCACAAGGAATGAGACGGGGCGGAAGCCGTCGTTGCAGGAGATCATGGCGCTGTGAGGGTTTTTCATCCATCCGTCGAAGAAGTCGCCGCCGCCGTTGGCGAGTTCTTTCACCCAAGGCAGTAGTGTCTCCCAAGCGCTGTCGCACATCCCTTCGGGTTGGCGGCAGTCCTCCACGATAAACGTCCTTCCCACCGTCATTTCACATGCGTGCTCGATGGGGTTTTCATACTTCTCCATCAAGTCGCGGTAGCAAGCCATGCGCATTACGGTTATCTTTACCTTTTTCATGTTTTTGATGTTTTGCGCAAAGTTAAAACTTTTTGTAAAGAAAATGGTGGAGATTGTGAAAAAAATGATAACTTTGCGCATTATGAGACAATTCCTTTTTACATTAGTTTTGTTTTTGGGGCTTTGCTGCAACGCCCAAGAGGTGGACTCTACTGCCTATTTTGACCCCGATGAGGTGTTTGTTGTTGCCGAAGATGTGGGGGAGGCCGAACGTCTGGCGGCGTGCCAGATGGTGGCAGGCGTGTGGCAGTATGATAAGCCCTACGTTCATGCCGATGGAGCCTCGGTGATGGGGAAACTGGGCAAACCTATCGCGAAGAGCAAGATTAAGAAGAATCTCGATAAAGCCTACAAGAAGCTGAAAATCAACAAGCGCTGGAGTTCGATGACGCTCACTGAGGACGGAGAGTGGAAGATGAAGGTGCTTGGGCTGTCCTTTGGCGGCAGTTACGATTACGACCCTGAGCAGCAGCAACTCACCCTGCGATGGCATGGCATCCCGCTCAAGTCGCACACCCACCGCGACGGCAAGAAGCTCTATATAGCTTTTGACATGGACCGCCTGCTGGTGGTACTCAGCTTCATCAGTGGCATGAGCAGCAGCGAGACGCTCAAGTCGCTCTCGTTCCTGAGCCAGAACTTCCGCAACGTGACAGTGGGCTTTGAGATGAAAGCTCTTTAAGTGCCCGACGGTGTGCCGCGATACGTTAACAGCCCATAGGCTTACTGTCCTCTCGTTTTCTCGTTTTCTTGTCCTCATATTTTTAAAAAATTGACAACTGATAATCGATAACTGAAAACTATTATGTAACTTTGTGGCGATTATTCACTCAACTATTGCAAATAGTATTAATGAGGTTATGTTTTTCTCGTTAGAACTACATTATATTATATGGGCACTGTTAGGGGCGGCGCTGTTGCTGTCGCTGGTGTGGGTGGTGTGGTATAATCACCGCAGTATGAAACTGCTGAAGTTTATGAAGGTGGAGGAGCGCACTCGCCGCTATCTCTACCCCGAAGACTTGCCCTCGGTGTCGATACTTGTGTTTGCCAACGATGACGAGAAGTGGCTCAATAAGTTCCTACCCAGTGTGATGAGTCAGAAGTACCCATCGCCATTTGAGGTGATTGTGCTTGACGACGCATCGGTTGACGGTACCAAGGACTTGGTGGGTGAGATGATGGTCTACTATGACCACTTGAAGATTGTCACGGTCCCCGACCAGACGCGCTCGCTCTCACGCAAGAAGCTCGCTGTGATGCTCGGTATCAAGGCTTCTCAGCACGACGTGATTCTCACTACCAACGCCAACTGCCAAGTGCATAGCAACCGCTGGCTCATGGCGATGATGCGCAACTTTGGTCCTGGCATCGACGTGGTGCTTGGGTATTCGCATTTTGCTCACAACGAGGACAGCAGATTTGGCAAGAGCTACCGAATCTTTGACGAAATGACCACCTCAATGCAATGGCTGCTGAGTGCTGCGAGAGGCAAGCCCTACCGCGGCACGAGCGACAACCTCGCCTATCGCAAAGAGCTGTTCTACAAAAACAAAGGCTTCTCTAACTCTCTCGATATGAAATGGGGCGATGACGACGTTTTTGTGAGCGAGATCGCCACTGCCCGTAACACTCGCTTGGAAATCCTGCCCGCCAGTTTTGCCACGTCGCACTACGACGACATGCCACATGCTTTCAGCACCTTGAAATCGCGACGCGACTTCACCTCACATTTCGTGAAATACGAGTCGCAGTTCCGAATTCAGGCTTTCATGTCGCTGCTTTACTATTTGCGCTTGGCAGCCATCGCTGGTGCCGTTGCGCTGGCTTATACCAACATTGCAGTGATGGCGATGGCGGCATTTATATTGCTGTTTACATGGTTGCCGTCGATGCTCACCACGTTCCGCAACTGCTACCTGCTGCAACTGCCGTTGCTGTTTTTCTCTACTCCGTTGCTCGTGCTGGTGCGGCCGCTCGTTAACTGCTATTACAAGATTAAGGGACTCTTCACCCGCAAGAATAACTACACATCTATAATGTAATATTATGAGGTGAGAGGTGAGAGGTGAGAGGTGAGAGGTGAGAGGAGAGAGGTGAGAGGTGAGAGGGGAGAGACCTTCCACGTTCCACCTCCCACGT
>CALAVD010000095.1 GCA_937892085.1 uncultured Prevotellaceae bacterium | reverse complement strand
CCGCCATGCAAGGCAATGTGCTTGAGGCGGGCGGCCGTCTGGAGAAAGCCCTCGTAGAGGCACGTGGCTCGATACAGGGCATAGGCTCGACTCTTGAGGGACTGGATGTTCAGCAGTTCCCCTACGAGTACATCTTTGAGAAAGCATGGGATTTCAGAAAAACAGATGAGCAAGTAATCAACGAACTTGCCGACCGCCATGTGGGACATGAGTATGGACCAGTGCGTGAGGCTTGGAAGATGCTGTATGACAGCGTGCTCAACATTCGACCCACCACCTTCTGCGGACCACTACCCTGCCAGTATCCCGAGCTCGACAAGACTCACGGCCGCTGCGCGGTGCGCTACAACCCCGAGCAGTTGCTCTATGTGTGGGACAGATTGCTGGAGCAAGACGCTGTGACCACCGATGCCATGACCATCGACCTCATCTGGATTGGCCGTCAACTGCTCGGCGACCTGTTCCTTGCCGAGAAGAAAGAACTCGACAAAGCCTATCATGATGGTGACACAGGAAAGATGAGAGAGCGGTTTGAGATAATGGCATATATCATCATCTTCATGGATGACCTCAACTCTGAGCACCCTTTCTGCACGATGGATAAGTGGATTGAGCAAGCTCGCGACCTCGGCATCGCTCCCGAAGTGAAAGACTACTACGAGATGAACGCCCGACGACTGGTAACGACTTGGGGAGGAGACCTCAACGACTACTCCTGCCGCAACTGGGCAGGGCTACTGAGCAGCTACTACATGAATCGATGGCTCACCTATTTTAATTACCTGTTATCCACCAGCGAGCAGAATATGGCTTATGACCACTCGGTGCTGCAACATGACATTTCAATGATTCAAGAGACCTGGCCACTGAAGCAAGGCTCCACCGCCGCCACGTTCACCAAAGGCAACAACGTGCTAACTACATGCCGAAACATCAACGAGATGTTCAGAGAGGAATTCAACAAAATCAGGATGACTAATCAATAGTGACTTCATTCCATTTAGTCAAGACACGTTCAAGTTCAAACAAATCGATGAAGGTGCCTTGACGGTGCACTTCCTTGCCGTGAGCAAAGACCAGAACAGTTGGTGCTGTAGCAACAAGAAACTCACCTGCCATCTCGGGCACGACAAGCAGCTCAACTCGTGCTGATGCCACTTTGTCAAACAGCTGTGCCACAGCCTCTATCTTGTCGAGCATAACAGAGCACAACCCGCAATCGGGAGCTTGGATATAGAGCAAGCACAAGTTGTTGTGGGCAACAAATTCTTTGAGCCTATTGATGTCGTTTATCAGTTCCATCGGGGAAAAAAGAAGGGCAACCACTCTATCAGTTGATTGCCCTTCATTTTTAGTTTACTTCACTAATTTCTCAATCTCCTCTTTGCTCTTGCCAGTGAGGTTGATGGGCTCTTTCCAGTTGGCTTTAGGTGCCGAGGGCTTGAGGTAGTTCAAGGTCTCGCCTTTTCCGCTGCCACCCGAGGTGAAGAATGGGATAACAGTCTTGCCTTCAAGGTTGTATTGCTCTACAAAGGTATTGACGATAGTTGGAGCAATGTACCACCAGATGGGGAAACCAATATAGACAGTGTCGTACTGGTCCACATTCTCCACTTTGTTCTTGATTGCCGGACGGCTGCTCTTGTCCTTCATCTCCACCGAGCTGCGGCTCTGCTGGTTGTGCCAGTCGAGGTCGGCATCGGTGTAAGGTTGCTCGGGCTGAATCTCATGAAGGTCGCCCCCCACCACGTCGGCCAGTTTCTCGGCAGCAGCCTTAGTGGTGCCAGTGGCAGAGAAATAAGCTACTAAAGTTTTTGTCTCCATGTTTTTGTTGTCTTTTTTAGTTCCTGCACAAGCGCATAGCACAACGGCAATCGCAAGCGACATAATGATTGTTAAACGTCTCATAACAGTTTAAATAGAATTTTTAATCCTTTAAGTTTCATGATTTATCTTACTGTGCAAAGTTAGAAAATATTTTGACAAGGAACTCGCTTTTTCCCGTTTTTTTCAAAAAAAACAACAATTGTCTTGCACAATTCACAAAAAAGAACTAACTTTGCACTCGCAAAAACCGAAACGGTCGCTTGGATGAGTGGTTTAGTCACCGGTCTGCAAAACCGGGCACAGCGGTTCGAGTCCGCTAGCGACCTCCAAATTAAGCATCTCACATCGAGGTGCTTTTTTTGTTCCCTCACCAAATCAAAATAAGGTTGTCATCAGCGGGATGACAACCTTATTTTGGTTATATAATATGCTAAAAAGATTACATCGTGAGAACAATGTTATTCTCAACCGCCATGCGGCGCATGTTGAGAATGGCATAACGCATGCGACCCAGAGCGGTGTTGATGCTCACATTGGTGCGGTCGGCAATTTCTTTGAAGCTCATGTTCTTGTAGTAGCGCATCAGCAGCACCTCGCGCTGATTGGCTGGTAGAGCGGTAACAAGGCGACGCACGTCACTATGAATCTGGTCAATGATGAGATTGTCCTCAACAGTTGCCTCGCTGAGCTCCTTGCGGTTGAGGATATCCACCTCGGTAGAGTCGCTCGACTGAACATTCTCTGACTTCTCTTGGCGGTAGAAGTCTATTATGAGATTATGGGCTATGCGAGTTATCCAGGCCGGGAAATGCCCGTTTTCTACATATCGGCCCTGCTTGATTGTCATTATCGCCTTGACAAATGTTTCCTGAAAGATATCGTTGGCAAGATCTTCATCTTTTACCGAGTGAAAGATATAATTAAAGATGCGGTTTTTGTGGCGCTCTATCAGCGCATCAAAAGCCTCATTTTCACCTTCGACATACTTTACGATGAGCTTATCATCGCTAACGTCTGCAAATTTTGTCATTACTTCTTATGTGTTGGTTAATAAAGTAATGGTTTTGTCAATAGGCAATATAATTTTTAAATGTTTATAAATTAAAAAGATTAAAGTCTCATTCTCCAACATTAATGAGTGGAAAACACGGCAAAATTATAAAAATACATTCAACTTACAAAATTTTTTGTCGAAAAAATGCAATTTTTGAGATTTTCACACGTTGTTTGCGGCAAGCTATTAACGGCGTTTGCGCTTGATATAAAGCTTCACCAATGCATTTATCGCCTTGAAACCCAAGTAGAAATAGTCTGTTTTCTTGAGCATAGCCACTTCACCCGAATTGAAGAGCAACCCTCTCACTCCATTTTGTGACACATTCTCGCGAGTAGATTGATATTGATGAGCCATGCTCATGCGGCTCACCTCGCGCTTAATAAGCCATTTTGCGCGCCGTCGCTGCAATTCTTCTAAAGTTAATCCTTTCCACTCCACCTCTGGGGTTGTCACCACCTGAATTGCAGGAGTTGACGATGGTGTATCTACATTGTTTGACATGGCATGAATTATTCTTCGGGAGTTAATAACAATTTCGTGACAAAACGCGTGACAGGATTAACAATCAGCTGTTTGCGATAGCCATATACCAATAGTGCCAAAAGTAGCACTACAGCAACGGAGATAAGCACACCAAGCAACAGGCTTCCCGTAACGGCAATCATCCACTTGGCAAATGCCCACAAGAGCAAAAGCATCACTCCTGCTCCAAAAATAATAAGTATTGTAACTACTATCGCACGTGATAACAATATCGACAACTTCTCAGCAAGAGTAAGCTTGGAATATTCAATCTCAAGCTTTGCATGTTCCTTAAAACTGTCAAACAGTTGTTTATAATTTTGTCCTTCCATCACATAAACAAAAAACTGCACATGATACTCTTAGCACAATATAATACCATGTGCAGTGTTAAAATAAATAGTGCGGCTGAGCGAATAAACTACCGCCATCACACGTAGGCTATTACTGCTCGATTTGAGCGCTGATTTGGTTCACAAGTTGCTCCACTTCGTCATCGCTGAAATCGATGCCTTTCTTTTTGAGCAATTCTTTGATGCGTGTGCGCAAGTCCTTGCCCGACTCAGGGGCAAAAAGCAATGCCATAGATGCACCAATGATAGCGCCCCCCAAGAAGCCGTACAATAAGCTTAAATATTTTATATCTCTCATAATTCTATATGATTTTAAATAGTTATTTAGTAAACAAGAAAATAAGTTGACAAGGCCGCCTTGTCAGTTCATAGTTGAGAGGGACTTTTGTACTTTGCACCTTCAACTTTCCACAAAACCTACTCCTCTTTGATTTCCTTGGTAATGTCATCAATGAGCTCGTCCATCTCCTGGTCTTTCAGGTTTATACCTTTCTTTTTCAAAATATCAGCAATTTTGTTGCGAGTATCTTCACCCTTGGCAGGAGCGAAAAGGAGACCTACTGCGGCACCAGCTAATGCACCGCTCAATACTGCTAAAATAATGTGTACTGGTTTCATTTCTATTGATATTTTAAGGGTTAATAATTTGTTCTCTCTTTTTTATCGATTACAAATATAGCACTTTTAATTGAAACTCGTATAGTTTTTAGCATTTTTTTTGCAAAAAACATCATTTTGACCATTTTTGTTTTTATCAATAACCCCAAAGAGTAATCACACAATTTTGAGAAACCACAAAAAGATAATTTCAACATTAAATAATTTTTGTAATTTTATTTATTTAAAAATGTGTAATTTTGCACTTCTAATTTAGATGGCGATGAAGAGCACCGACATAATAGTAAAAGGCGCGAGGGTCAACAACCTGAAAAACATTGATGTAACAATCCCTCGCAACAAGTTTGTGGTAATTACCGGTCTATCGGGGTCGGGCAAGTCGTCGTTAGCATTTGACACGCTCTATGCCGAGGGGCAACGACGATATGTCGAGAGTCTTTCGTCTTACGCACGCCAGTTCTTGGGGCGCATGTCGAAGCCTGATTGCGATTTCATTAAGGGGCTTCCCCCTGCTATCGCAATAGAACAGAAGGTCAACAACCGCAACTCTCGCAGCACGGTTGGCACTTCTACCGAGATTTACGACTACTTGAGACTGCTTTTTGCTCGCATCGGTAAGACTTACTCGCCCGTGAGTGGTCAATTAGTAAAAAAACACACTACTGCCGACGTCATCAATGCCATCAAGCAACTGCCCGATGGCGTGAGATTTGCTTTGCTCTCCCCTATCATCATGCCCGATGGACGTGACTTGCGCCAGCAACTCGACATCCTGCTAAAAGGCGGCTATTCCCGCCTGGAAGATGGCGGCAAATTTATCAGCATCAACGATGCTATAGAATCTACTGGCGACGTCATTCCTAATTTCCGCCTTCTCATCGACCGCATGGCTACACCCATTAGCAACGATGATGAGCTGCGACTGCTCGATTCCATAGCCACAGCGTTCTATGAAGGTCATGACGAATGTGTCCTCCTAATTTTCAACGCCGATGGCAGCACCACCGAGCAAGTCTTCTCCAAGCGTTTCGAAGCCGACGGCATCACGTTTAAGGAGCCTACCGACCTGATGTTCAACTTCAACAACCCCATTGGCGCTTGCGACACCTGTGAGGGTTTTGGAAACATTGTGGGCATCGACGAAAATCTTGTCGTTCCTAACAAAACGCTGTCAATCTATGACGATGCCGTGATGTGCTGGCGTGGACAGGTGATGAGCGAGTGGAAAAACGCTTTCGTTGGCATCGCATCAAAATATGGCTTCCCCATTCATAAGCCATACTACCAGCTCACACAAGAGCAGCACGACCTGCTATGGCACGGGTGCCCTGACTTTCCGGGTATCGACGGTTTCTTTGAGTGGATAAAGAGCAAGTCTTACTCAATTCAATATCGGGTGCTGCTGGCACGCTATCGTGGCAAGACTGTGTGTCCCACCTGTAATGGATCCAGACTAAAGCCAGACGCTAACTATGTAAAAATCAACGGCAAGACAATCGGCGACTTAGTTCATCTTCACATTGATCAGCTTGCACAGTGGTTCAGTGACCTCACCCTCGACAGCGAAGATGCAATCATTGCCAAGCGCTTGCTCACCGAAATAAACAACCGCCTCTCATTCTTGATAGAAGTGGGATTGCACCTCGAAGAAATGGCGGTTGCGCGTGATGAACAGATCCTTCTCCTGGTCGGCATTCAGGTCGATGAAGGTGATGCGGGTCTTGAGCTTCGGATTCTTCCTGAAGTTGGGGAAATGCAGCACGTTGGCGGCCTCCATGGCGAAAGCCACCGCAAAATTCGTGGTTCCCA
>CALAVD010000094.1 GCA_937892085.1 uncultured Prevotellaceae bacterium | reverse complement strand
CTTTGTTGAATATTTTTATAACACCCTGAGCAACAAAATGTTGCCCAAGATGTTATAAAGTTTGTTAAATTATAGTGCTGCGGAATTTAGGATATTTGCAAATACGATTCTGAAATTTGGAGATTTTGGTGCGGTTGCCGTGGGTTAAAGTTTTTTTACTTTAAAAATTATGTGTAACTTTGCACGTTCTTAAGAAATAAATAGTTAAAACGATATGGAGACCTATAGCAAGAAACTTAAGCCGCTTGCAGGCATGACACTGCAGGAATTGCGTGAGGTGACTGCAGGGCTGGGAATGCCTAAATTTGTCGCCACTCAGCTTGCCGACTGGATTTACAACAAACGGGTTTACTCGTTTGATGAAATGCGCAACATCTCTAAAGCCAACAAGGAGCTGCTGTCGCAGCAGTATTGCGTGGGATTGTATGGTCCGCAGAGCGCTCAGTCGAGCGACGATGGCACTGTAAAGTATCTCTTCGATGTAGGCGGCGACAAGGCGGTGGAGAGCGTCTTCATCCCCGAGGACGACCGCGCCACGCTGTGCATCTCATCGCAGAAGGGATGCCGCATGAACTGCTACTTCTGCATGACTGGCCGCCAGGGTTTTCACGGCAACCTCACTGCCAACCAAATCATCAACCAGGTGCTCAGCGTGCCACAGAGTGGGGAGCTCACCAACGTGGTATTCATGGGCATGGGCGAGCCTCTCGACAACCTCGACAATGTGCTCAAAGTGATTGATATACTCACTGCCGACTGGGGCCTGGCATGGAGCCCCAAGCGCATCACCGTCTCTACTGTGGGAGTGAAGAATGCCCTCAAAGTGCTGTGCGAGACTACTAACGTGCACATTGCCGTGAGCGTGCACAACGCCATCGAGGATGAGCGCAGCCAGCTGATGCCTATCGAGAACGCCTATCACATCAAGGAGGTAATGGAGCTGCTCGGCAAGTATGACTTCGCTCACCAGCGTCGCCTATCGGTGGAGTACATCATGTGGCAATGGTTCAACGACGACATCAAGCACGCCGAGGCTTTGCGTGAGATACTGCCCAACGAGCATGTGCGCGTCAACCTCATCCGCTACCACATGATTCCTGGTGCCGCAAAGCTGCGCACCTCGAGCGACGAGCGCATGGCCTACTTCCGCGACTACCTCAACAGCAAGGGCATCACTTGCACCATTCGCCGCAGCCGTGGCGAGGACATCAGCGCCGCATGCGGCATGCTCGCCGGCAAGGTGAAGGATGCCGAGAAGGAAGATGACAAGAAAGCCAAGAAACAGAGATAAACCAAACGTTTTATCAAACAACTAAATAAATTCGCTATGCCGCCAGTCTGCAAGATTGGCGGCATAGTTTTTATGAACTGATGAAGGTGCGTAAAAACTCAGATTTTTGACACACCCTCAGTTAATAAAAAATCGTTTGTAATCGTTTTTAATTGTCTGATAAAAAGAGTCACTTACCTACTGGCGCAGTTGGGTTGAAGTAGTAGTTGTCGCTCTTGTTGCCGTCTTCGAGCTCATGGTCGATGTTCTCATACTCGCTGTGCATGCTCTTGTACTCGGGCACAAACTGCTTCATGCTCTTGACCATGTCGTGGATGTTTCCGCTCTGGGCAAGCTCGATGATGTTATCGATGTTGTTGCACACGTCGAGGTAGTCATACTTGCGCACCTGCGCAATCATGATTTTCTCGTTGTCGGTCTTTAGGGTGTTCTCCTTGTCGTTGAGCAGTTCTTCATAAAGTTTCTCGCCTGGCCGCAGACCTATCTCCTCTATCTTGATGTCAACATTGGGTCGCAGGCCAGCCAGCGAAATCATGCGAGTGGCGAGGTCGTAAATGCGCACTGGCTGACCCATGTCGAAGATGTAGATCTCGCCTCCATGCCCCATGCAACCTGCCTCAAGCACGAGTGAACATGCCTCGGGGATGGTCATGAAGTAGCGTATTATGTCGCGATGGGTGACGGTGACGGGACCTCCATTCTCTATCTGCTTGCGGAACAAAGGTATCACAGAACCATTGCTGCCCAGCACGTTACCAAAGCGTGTGGTGATAAACTGTGTGTTCTTACCCAGCTTCTGCGCATCAAAAAATAACGACTGGCAATAAATCTCGGCAAGGCGCTTGGTGCAGCCCATGATGTTGCTGGGGTTCACCGCCTTGTCGGTAGATACCATCACAAACTTATAAACGCCATATTTCAGTGCAAGGTCAGCGATGTTCTTGGTGCCTTCTACATTGGTGAGCACAGCCTCGGTGGGGTTTAGCTCCATCATGGGCACATGCTTATAGGCAGCTGCGTGAAACACGAACCGTGGCTGGAACATCTTGAAAGCCTTCTCCATTCGAGCATAGTTATGGACATCGCCCATAAACAGCACCACGTTAGCATCAGGAAACTCCTTCTTCATCTCAAGGCTCAAATCGTGCATTGGCGTCTCGGCTTGGTCAACAAGCACAATCTTCTTTGCCTTGTAGCTTGCCACCTGGCGCACAATCTCGCTGCCTATCGAGCCACAGGCTCCAGTGATGAGCACCACCGAGTCCTTGATGTGTGAGCGCACCAGAGTGTTGTTAAGGATAATGGGGTCACGTCCTAAGAGGTCCTCAATCTGCACCTCCTTGATATAGGTAGAGATGTTGGAACTGTCGCGTTCATCGTCAAGCTCAAACTCCTCAACCTTATTAATCGCCAGCAGGGCGATGTTGTGCTCAATGAACGTATCGGCAAAGCCGTTACGCATCAGCTTAATGGCCGATGAGTCAAAAATCAGAGCATGGATGCCACCACCCACAAATATGTCGGTCAGGTTATCGGTGTTGTATTTATACACCTTGAAACCATTAATCTCACTCTTATCATTGCCATTCTTGATACTTAGCAATCCCACTGGCTCATACTTGCCGCCAATCTCGTTCTTGAGGGCGTTGGCAAGGATTAACGAGTCGAGCGATGTGCCCAGCACCAGCACCTTGCGACGCTGGGTCTCAGTAACCGTCATGCGCGAATATATATATTTGATTACCAGGCGCTCAATGGTAAGCATGGCAAACGCTAACACCCCCACATACACCACTCCCCAGTAGCTGAATAGCACATCGTGAGTGATGCCGCTCCATATCAAATTCAACAGCATTAAAATGATGGTTGACACCACCACCACTACAAACTCGCGGTACAAGTCCTCAATCACCGACAAACGTATGACACATGTATAGCTCTTTGTGAAATAAGTCACCAAGCCATAGACGGCAACAATAATGATAAGGTTTAGACCTATCTCAAAGAGGCTCAATGTATGGCTACTGAGACTTGACCAAATGTAAATGCCGTAACTGCAAGTCACCAGCAGCATGTCGATAAGAAGAATAATCCATCGTGGAACCGTATTGGTTTTCAGATCCTTAAACCATTTCAGTTCAAATAACTGTCGTATTAATGTATCCACCATAAGCTTAAGTGCTTAACAAAAAACCTTAGAGCCGCAACATTTTTTCACTCAACAAAAATGAAGTGCCCCTGAGAATTGTGGCGCAAATATACGATTAAAATTTAACATATAAAAGATATTTGCTTGTAAATTTAAAAATTTATGTAATAATTAATATTTTAGAATGAAATGAACTTATATTTCAAGAAAAATCACTACCTTTGCAGTTTGTATTGAAATTGTTACTAAAACGACATATTTGAAATGAGATTTTCAACAAACAAAATAGCTCTATTTGTGGCACTTATAACATTAGCGACCCTCTTCACATCCTGCTTTAAGGAAGAACCGCTCAATGCCGAGTGCGACATCGAGAAGGCTTGGGTGCACGTTGGTGACGTGGATGCCATGTTTTACAACGCAACCGACACTCTAATCAACGTCATCAGCTCCGACGACAAGATTGTCTTCACCATGCGCGACGATGCCGATGTCACAGCACTCGCTCCGCAGTTCACCATCACCGAGGGTGCTACTATCTCACCTGCCAACGGCTCGACACACGACTTCAGCAATGGTCCTGTGACCTACACCGTCACCTCACAGGACGGCAAGTGGAGCCGCACTTACACCGTGGAGTGCAACCGTGTGGCTCACTACATCACTGAGGTGATGAACTTCGACTTCGAGCATTTCGAACTTGACCCTCTCTACCACCAGTTCTATGTGTGGCACAACACTCTCGCCGACGGCACCTTGGGCGACGATTGGGCTTCAGGCAACCTCGGCTTCCGACTCTCGATGAGCGGAGCTAAGGCCGACGAGTTCCCCACATCGGTGCTGCAAGAGGGATATGAAGGACACGGATTATTACTCATTACCCGCGACACCGGCCCTTTGGGGCACTCGGGAACCAACCCACGTCCCATCGCTGCTGGCAACCTCTTCTTGGGCAAGTTCAATGTTGCCAAAGCGATATTCAATGCTATGCAAGCCACAGAGTTTGGTATTCCATTCACTCAAAAGCCGGTTCGCCTCTCGGGCTACTACCAGTACAGCCCCAGCGCACCGTTCACCGACAAGAACTTTGTTGAGCATCCTGAGCGCATCGATGCAGGCGACATCTACTCGGTGCTTTATCTCAATCATGATGCCGATGGCAATCCAGTGGTTCTCTATGGCGACAACGTGCTCTCAAGCAAGCAGATAGTAGCAGTGGCACGAGTACAGAATGTTAATGAGACCAACGGAGAATGGGTGTATTTCGACATCCCATTTGAGTATAACAGCGACATCGACATGACCTTGCTTGAAAATAGAGGCTACAGTATCACCATCGTGTTCTCATCGAGCATCGAGGGGGCAAGCTTTGAAGGTGCTGTGGGCAGCACTCTCAAGGTTGATAAGGTAAGGCTCACTTGCGAAACCAAAGAGTAAACATTTTAAGTGTGAAGTGTGAAGTCTTTTCCTAAGACTACGATAGGCGACCAATAATAATCGAAATAATATGAAACGATATATAACATCATTGTTAATCATAGTTCTAGCCTCAATGAGCGCATGGGCCATTATGCCCAATGACGGCGGATGCCAGAACCTGCAAGACTTTTTCCGCAATGTGGAAGGATATGGACGATTAGGTTACTCCATTGGTGGCACAGCGCCCATGGGCATGCCAGCCGAGATAAGAAAACTCAACAAATTCATCTTGCAGCCCAACGTGGCGTTTGGAGCCGACCTCATCAAGCCTGCAACTGAGCATTGGGGAGTGCTGGCCGGCATACACTTTGAAAACAAGGCTATGCACATCGACGCAACTGTCAAGAACTACCACATGGAAATAACAAAGGACGGGCAGTCACTCGAGGGCGTGTTCACCGGCAAGAACGACAGCCATGCCGTGCAGTGGACATTCACTGTGCCCATTCAAGCCGTTTATAAGTTCAACGACAAGTGGAAACTCAAGTTCGGACCTTACTTCTCTTATCTTACCAGCTGCAACTTCGACGGCTTCGCCTACGACGGGCACCTGCGTGTTGACGACCCCACAGGACCAAAAGTGCTGCTGGGCACTACCGAAGATGACCGTGGCGACTACGACTTCAAGGACGACATCCGCAAGCTGCAATGGGGTATGGGACTGGGCGTTGACTATTTCTTCGCACGCAAGTTCGGAGTTTATGCCGACCTCAACTGGGGACTGAGCGGCTTCTTTAAGAGCAGCTTCAAAACCCTTGACCAAACCCTCTACCCTATATATGCAACAATAGGTATTGCCTACAGGTTTAAATAATGCTGAATGCACAATGCACAATGCACAATTGAAAATTTGAAATTGAAAAATCTATTAATAAATAATAATTTAAACGTTTAAATCATGAAGAAAATTTTCACTTTTATTGCGACAGCGGCTCTTGCTTTGACTGCTATGGCTACTGATTACAACGGTAAGATTACCGTGACCATCAACGACAATCCCACTACACAAGATGCCACCATCTCGATTGACCAGAATGAGGATGGCACCTACTTGCTCAACATCAAGAACTTCCGCCTTACCGCCGAGGGAACCACCTTAGATGTGGGCAATATTGTGCTCGACAACATGAAGGGCTACACCATCAACGGCACTACTACTGTAGTTGCCGACCAAGTTATCAACATTCAAGACGGCGACGACCCCGATGTGCCCATGTGGTATGGTCCTCTATTGGGTGATGTGCCCATCATCCTTGCAGCCCAGTTTGACGGCACCGATGCCAAGGCCGACATCGACATCGACATGGTTAATGTCATTGGTCAGTTCATCAACGTGAAGTTCAGCACCCAGGATGAGGGTCAGGCCGGCGGCATTTATGGCGACGTTGACGGCGACGGCGTTGTTACCGCTGGCGACATCACAGCAATCTACAACATCCTTTTAGGAGACTGATAATTAAGTTGCAAGTGTTAAGTGTTAAGTACCAAGTACCGCTACACTTAACACTTAACAGCACTTATAATTCCATTTCCGATAGGTATAATTTCAAATTAAAATCATGAAAAAACTTTTCACTACAATGCTCGCTGCAGTGACTGCTCTGGCTGCATTGGCAACCGACTATAGCGGCACACTCACTGTTGACGGATCATCGTCACAAGCTACAGTGACGGTCAACAGCAACGGCAGCAACTACACCCTTATCATCAACAATGTGGGGGCGATAGGAAACATCGAGATTACCGCTCCAGGAACCACAAGCAACGGATTGACAAGCGTTGTCACTTGCCAGGACATCGACGCCGGAACTGCCAGCATGGTGATGGCATTCAACCAATATGCCATGACTTTCAACCTCGACATCGCTAACGACCTGGGGGGCACCAATGTAAAATTCGCACAGGACGGCGAGCTCACCGGCTACCAAATCAAGAACAGCGGCTTCGAGAACTTCAAGAGCAACGGCGAGCCATTTGCCTGGCACGGATTCGCAAGCGCCACAGGCACTTGGGCTAACCTTGCGCCTGGTAAATTAGAGAAAAGCACCGACAAGCACAGTGGCACCTATAGCGCTCTGATGACATCGGGCACAGCATTCTTTCAGGTCGGCAACGGCACTATGACCACCGGATGCCTGAATGCTGGCAGCACATCGCCCAGCAACACTGCCAACTGCAGCAAGATGGACATCAGCAACACAGCAACCGACACTAACGGCGACCCGTTCTACACCATTATGCACGGCCGCCCCGATGCCATCAAGTTCTGGGCAAAGTTCACTCCTAAGAACAGTGCCTACCGTGCCTCGATGAGCGCCATCATCACCGATGGCACTGCCTATCAGGACCCGGAGGACGCTACTTATACCAATAAACTTGCTTTCGCCAAGGATCTTACCAACATCGCTTCGAGTGCTGATTTTGTTGAATATTCAGTTCCGTTTAACTACATCGACCCCGACATCACAGGCCAGGCTTTGCTGGTGACTTTCTCAACCAGTTCAACTCCTGGCGGTGGAGCAAGTGGCGACGCTCTCTATATCGACGACATCTCGTTGGTATATGACGCTGCCATCACAGGCATCACCATTAAGGGCACTGCTCTTGAGGGATTTGCGCAGGATAACCATGAGTACAATTTCAACCTTGCCCTGGGCGAGACATTCACCGATGACGACATCGATGCTACCTACGAAAGCCCTCACGCTTATCTCGTGAAGAAAGCCATCGAGACCCGCGACGGCTACATGCTCATCGTGGCTGTGGTGAGCAACGACTTCAACACCGTGAAGACCTACACCATCAACTACACCAAGCCCGGCACTACTCTGGCCGAGATTATCGCCAACGGTGTCAGCATGGAGGCTTACACTGTGGCCGACGAGCTTGCTATCGCCGAGGGCTTCCAGGCACCTTATGATAACAACAACAAGATGGTGAGCGCCACCGACGGCAACGGCAACTACGTGGCACTGCTCGTGCCCAACGACTTCAATGCCACCAGCATTGCCGCTAAGGGGCTTACAGGCATCTACACCTTGAGCAACGGCAACCCCATGATCATGGCCACGGGCAACATCACCACTGGTGAGAGCAATGTCACCTACGACTATGCAACAGTCAAACTAAGCCGCATCGCCGATGACGGATATCCCGTTCAGCCCACTCAGGTGCACTACCTCATAGGCTATGGCGACGCCGACGGCAAGCTGCGCAGCTACCGCAACGCACCTCAAGGCACCAGCATTGCCCTCAACAACCAGAGCGGCGTGACAGTGCAGCCAGGCAACCTCTACACTGCCTACGGCATGACAGCCCTCAACGAGGCTTGGGCAACGCCCGCCGGCATAGCACCCAAGATTGCCCCTACCGACCCGCGATGGTTTGACAACTACACCTTTACCACTTATAGCATGGAAGAGACCATTATCACCGGCATCGACAATATCAACGCCGCCAGCCGCCAGGTCGAGGGCATCTACAACGCACAAGGTCAGCGCGTGAGCGACACCGCCACCGGCATCCTCATCATCCGCTACACCGACGGCACCGCCACCAAAGTCCTCCGTTAGTTTAAAACAACGAATTTAAACTAATTATAAAAACTAACCCAACTTCAACAAGGCAAGTCAGTTATGTGGCTGTGCTGTAGTGGGTTCGC
>CALAVD010000093.1 GCA_937892085.1 uncultured Prevotellaceae bacterium | reverse complement strand
GCTTGCCGGCGTGGTTGACTTCGGGATGGTTTCGCGCGAGGTGTATCCACAGGAACAAGAAAAAGGTGCGGTAGGATTTCCGTCTGCCAAAGATGCCGTTGTGCCTACAATCAATGCAAATAACCCTGCTCTTGACAAAATTCTTGCTCATGGAATCACAAAAGAGATTGCCCGTAAAATTTGGATTGACGGAAATGTGAAAACATGGGGCGATGTGCTTGGTACAGACGATCAGACTCCAATCCACATTTACACTCGTAGCGATGCTTGTGGCGCTGCCGAAACATTTGCAAACTGGTTCGGTGCAAAACAAGAAGATTTGGGCGGAACAGCCGTTTTTGGCGACCCGGGACTTGCCGCTGCAATTCAGAAAGATATTTACGGAATCGGATTCAACAACATTGGCTATGCATACGACAACGACAGTCACAAGTTGAATGCCGATTTGCAGATTTTCCCTGTCGATGTTGATGGAAACGGTTCAATTTCTGACGATGAACAATTCTACGATTTGAAGGACAAGGTGACAAAAGCTATCTCCGAAGGCAAATATCCTTCGCCTCCGGCACGCGACTTGTATCTTGTAACTAAAGGTGTGCCAACCGACCCTGTTGTGATTGCGTTCCTCAAATATGTTTTGACCGACGGTCAGAAAAAGAACGAACCTGTTGGCTACATCGAAATTACGAAGGAAAAGATAGACAAAGCATTAAATCTGTTGGAAAACAAATAATAAAACTTTTTTCAGAAGAACCGCCGTGTAGGAATGCCTGTACGGCGGTTCTTTATAAAAAATGGTGATAGATTGTAAGAAGTTTTGTACCTTTGCGAGACTTAACTAAATCACTTTAAAATATTATGGCAAAAATTAATGGAGCAGTAACGGTCAACACCGAGCGCTGCAAGGGCTGCAACCTGTGCGTGGTGGCGTGCCCCAGCGGTGTGCTTGACCTAAAGAAAAATGAAGTAAACAACCGAGGTTACCATTATGCCTACATGGCAGTCCCTGAGAAGTGTATAGGATGCTCGAGCTGCGCGCTCGTGTGCCCCGACGCTTGCATTGAGGTATATCGCGTTGTGGAGAAGTAAACTATTGTAATGAACTTAAAAAAACAAAAACCGTAGAAACGATGAACGATAAAGTAACATTAATGAAGGGTAATGAGGCTCTCGCTGTCGCTGCTATTCGCTATGGTGCCGACGGTTATTTTGGTTATCCTATTACCCCGCAGTCGGAGGTTCTCGAGAAACTTGAAGAAGAAATGCCTTGGGAGACCACTGGTATGGTAGTTCTGCAAGCCGAGAGTGAAGTGGCTGCAATCAACATGGTGTATGCTGGTGCTTCGTGCGGCAAGACAGTGCTCACTTCCACCTCAAGCCCGGGTTTCAGCCTGATGCAGGAGGGCATGAGCTACATGGCAGCCAGCGAGGTTCCCGCCCTAGTGATTAACGTGATGCGTGGCGGTCCCGGTCTCGGTACCATCCACCCCTCTCAGGCCGACTATTTCCAGGCCGTTAAGGGCGGCGGTCACGGCGACTACCGCTTGATTACCCTCGCTCCCGCTTCGGTGCAGGAGATGGTAGATTTCGTGGCACTTGGCTGGGACTTGGCGTTCAAGTATCGTGCAGTGTCGATGATTCTCGCCGATGGTGTTATCGGCCAGATGATGGAGAAAGTGGTGCTCCCTGAGCAGCGTCCACGCCACACCGAGGAATGGATTCGCGAGAACTGCCCCTGGGCTGTGAACGGCCGCAAGGGTATGCGTCCCAAGAACATCATCACCTCGCTTGAGCTCGACGACGACAAGATGGAGGAGAACAACCACCGCTTCCAAGCTACCTACCGTGAGATTGAGAAGAACGAGCAACGCTGCGAGCTCATCAACACCGACGACTGCGACTACCTGATCGTGGCTTTCGGCTCAATGGCACGCATCAGCCAGAAGGCTATGGAACTCGCCGCTGAGGAAGGCATCAAGGTGGGCATCGCCCGTCCTATCACCCTGTGGCCCTTCCCCGTTGACGCTATCCGCAAGGCCGCCGAGGGCGTTAAGGGCATCCTTAGCGTGGAGCTCAGCGCCGGTCAGCTCATCGAGGACATCAAGCTCGCCACCGAGTGCAAGTATCCGGTTGACATCTTCTACCGCTTGGGTGGCAACGTTCCCGCTCCCGACGAGATTCTCAACGCTCTCAAAGAGAAACTGGTTAACAAATTAGGATAATCACCATTAAATCATTACAAGACCATTATGGAACTTAACGATATAATTCGCCCTGAGAATAGGGTTTATAAGAAACCGAGCCTTCTCAACGATGCACACATGCACTACTGCCCTGGCTGTAGCCATGGTGTTGTGCACAAACTCGTTGCCGAGGTTATCGAAGAAATGGGACTGCAAGAGGTGGCTATCGGCGTTTCGCCTGTAGGATGCGCCGTATTTGCCTACAACTACATCGACATCGACTGGCTTGAGGCCGCTCACGGACGCGCTCCAGCAATGGCTACCGCTACCAAGCGCCTTATGCCCGACAAACTCGTCTTCACTTATCAGGGTGATGGTGACCTCTCAGCAATTGGTACTGCCGAGACTATCCACGCTGCTAACCGTGGCGAGAACATCGTCATCATCTTCATCAACAATGCCATCTATGGTATGACGGGTGGACAGATGGCTCCCACCACTCTGCTCGGTCAGAAGACCGCTACCTGCCCCTACGGCCGCCGCGCCGACCTTAACGGCTATCCTCTGGCAATCAGCAACCTGCTGGCACAGCTCGACGGTACTTGCTACGTAACTCGCCAAACCGTTTACAGCCCTGCTGCAGTGCGCAAGACCAAAGCTGCCCTCAAGAAAGCCTTCCAGAACAGTATGGACGGCAAGGGCTGCTCGGTTGTGGAAGTCGTGAGCACCTGCAACACTGGTTGGAAACTCACTCCAGTGAAGGCCAACGAGTGGCTACAAGAGAACATGTTTGCTAAGTACCCATTGGGTGATTTAAAAAATGAATAATCATGAAAGAAGAAATAGTAATAGCAGGATTTGGAGGACAGGGTGTCCTCTCAATGGGTAAGATTCTCGCTTACTCTGGATTGATGGAAGACAAGGAAGTGACATGGATGCCATCTTACGGACCCGAACAGCGTGGTGGTACTGCCAACGTTACCGTTATCGTGAGCGACGAGCGTATCAGCTCACCTATCCTCAACATGTACGACACAGCAGTGGTGCTCAACCAGCAGAGTCTCGACAAGTTTGAGAAGATGGTGAAACCTGGCGGCGTGCTCATCTACGACAGCTACGGCATCAACACACCTCCCACTCGCACCGATATCAAGATTTATCGCATCGAGGCCACCGAGGCTACCATCGAGATCAACAACAGCAAGGCGTTCAACATGATAGTGCTTGGCGCTTACCTCAAAGTTAAGCCCATCGTGACTATCGAGAACGTGCTCAAGGGTCTCAAGAAGACACTCCCCGAGCGCCACTGGCACCTCATCCCAATGAATGAGGAAGCCCTCAAGAAAGGCGCCACCCTCATCAAGGAGTAATGAACATAGGGGCAAGGCGCGCCTTGTCGCAACCCAATAAAAAACGAAACGCATCCAGCTATGGGTGCGTTTCGTGGTTAGTAGTTCATTCCAAATGCCCATAAGGGGAGAATATTGCCAAAGGCTTGGTCTATGTCGTCTTTCACAACAAAAGCATTATCAATACCTGCTACTTGCTTTCTTCCTTTATTCTTCCCTCCAACTTCAAATGTGAGGTTGTTAATTTTGAAGTCGGCTACTGGTGATGCTTTAACATCATTATTCAGTCTCATTTGATTGTAGAAAAAAGTCTCTCTGATATTCCCTGTATCTGGACTGCTGTCGCTCAATGCAAATGCGATATTGGTGTTATCTAAATATATTTTTTCCATCTTGCCTAACCCCCTGCCCCCTGTGGCGCTTTTAGACAAGAGTGCTATCATTCCGGCATTATCAAGCATCATCAAGTAGTCTCCTATAACGTTGCGACTAATTGACAAGGCATTAGATATTGATGTCATTGATGGCTTGAAAGGTACACTACGGGCGATTATTGCCATCAATTGCCTTAATTTTCGCCCAAGCGATGCGTTAAGGTGAGCATATTGTGGAATGTCTATTTCTACTGTCTGATTAATTACTTGTTGCAGCCGTCTTTCAAAATATTCATCTTGTGGTAGTGGGTAATATCCCGATTTCAAGTATCTGCCAAAATATTGCATGGGACTTTCAATCTCAAGTTTATTGGACTTTCCTTGCACAATGTCGGTGATACTTAGTGCAGGCAAGTCTTTTCCATGAAAAAGATTAAGATATTCGCGGAACGACAATCCCTGCATGGAGAACATTAGAGCCCTTCGGCTAAGGTCGGCATTACCTTTGCTAATGTCTAAGATTGACGACCCTGTGAAAAAAATGCGCAGTGATGGATGACCATCATATAGATTCTTGAGCTGCTGAGACCATTGTGGATATTTGTGAATCTCATCAATAAAAAGAATTTTGCCACCTTCAAGAGCAAATTGATTACCTGTATCGAGAATCGAGTTCTCCAGAAAATAGGCATGATCGGCCGATACATATAGAATGTCGTTATTATCCGAGTAATGTTCTCTTATCCATTGAAGGAATAATGTGGTTTTGCCGATGCCACGAGGACCTATTAAACCAACCATGCGCTGATTCCATGGAAGTATGTTATACATATAACGCTTCATGTCCATTGGCACATGGCGTAATTGCTCTGTCATATAATTGATAAGTGATGAATCCATAGTCTTTATACTTTTATTTGTGTTGCAAAGATAATACAATTATTTTGATTTTTCAGCCTCGATTAGTATGATTCCACTCTTCTTGCTACTAATCAGGCTTTAAAAGGCAAGAAGAACATGAAGAAGGTAGCAATACCTAAGTAGCCAATCTTTATCAAGAATTGCCAAATTCTTCAATAATGTCTTTATGAAGTTCTCTATTAGTGGCTCTAACAGAGTTTTTTATTATAATTTTGTTAATTCAATTATTTTGTATACTTTTGCAGCACAATAGAACTAAATTCATCAACAATGAGAATTTCTACAGATTTTGCAGAATCATCAAGTCCATGCTCGGAAGACGAGATTTATGTTTATCACAAACCAGATCAACCGGCTTTATCACCTGACAATACCTCATGTATTGAATGGTATAGAAGAACATATGGAGAAGGAAAACCATCCTCTTGGCAATGCCCATTATGTGGTCACGCGGTTGACTCAGATGATATAGTTGGCGCACATGTTGAAGATAAGGATGGCAAAGTTTATATCACTCCAATGTGTCGTAAACATAACTCTGAAGGTCAAGGGGAAAATATTAAGTATCCGTTCAAAGTAAAAAAATATCTCCTTTTACCTACTAAATAGTCCTCAGATCGGAAGAGCGTCGTGTAGGGAAAGAGTGTAGATCTCGGTGGTCGCC
>CALAVD010000092.1 GCA_937892085.1 uncultured Prevotellaceae bacterium | reverse complement strand
TTCCGATCTGCTATTTCTTTAGCAGATAAATCAGTGTTTTTCAGATAATATATAATGTCTTCGATGACATACTCCGAAATCCAAGCCATTGCCGATTTTCCGCTCATTTTGCGACAGATGGTCGTCAGGTATTTAGGCGTGATGCAAAGTTCATTGGCATACACCGCCACTTTGGCTTTTTTCTGCTGTCGTTGAGCAATATTATTAAGAAATTGGTGAAACAGTGTGTTCATTCTCGCCCCCCCCTCAATATTTGTATTTAGGGGCTCATGTGTTGAGAACAAATCACAAACAAGCAGGAACCCCGCGCGTAACAGGCTGACGAGTATCTCATGTTTCAGCTTTGTGGCGGCTTTACTTAGGGCCGGCAACAACGTGCCAAAAAGAGGTATGTAATTATCGTTTAGATCTAAGATGTAATAATGGTTGGGGTACATGGCTTGATTCCAGATGGTTATTTGTGACTGGAGAATGTTTTTCAAAACTCTGTCACTTAAAGCGATAAGTCGGCATTGTATGTCGGGACTTGCCATGATATTTGTGAGTAAAACGTGGCTGTGCGAAATTAGTAATTGTCCTGTATTTATAGTCACATATTTCTTTCCGATTTCAAACTGTATTTTCCCCTTCAAGCAAACTAATCCTACGTTAAATGCAATTTTACATGCGGCAAAATCAGGGATACCACGCAAATTGTCAATTAATACCAGTTCGTCATCTTGATAGTCAATATTGGCTACTGAATTATCAACATCGTTCAAGCTGACGTTGATAATGTGTCCATTTAAATTGCCGTTTATCTCTTGAGGTTTCATCAGGAATGTCTAAATTTCGTTTTCACAAGGTGCAAAGTTCGCTATAATTTTACAAACAGAGGATATTTTTTGCTTTTTTTATATTCTAAACTTCGTTGAGATTGAATTTAGAACATTAAAAGAGTTATATATGTCTTTAATGACTTGGATATATTGAGGAAATTTGCGCCATTAAAAAGTAATTTATAGCAAATGGAACATGCATCAAAATCATTAATGGCACTATCGCTTCTTATGGCTGTAGCTATGTGTGGATGCGCAAGAAGCAGCGAAAAGGAAGGCGAGATTATTGTTAAAGTGAAAATTCTGGAAGTGGGAGTAACTTCGGGCTCGGGCACGCAGACCTACAGCGGCATCATCGAAGAATGGGACGGCACGGCACTAAGCTTCGCCACCGGAGGAACAATTACCAACATGAGTGTTAGCGAGGGACAGAGTGTTGGGCGCGGGCAGCTCATAGCCGCAGTTGATTCACGCAGCACGGCAAGCGGAGCCGATGTCACTCACGCCGCCACCGAGCAGGCCGACGACATGGTTAAGCAAGCACAAGCGGCACTAAATCAAGCTCAGGACGCTTACAACAGAATGAAGATACTTCACGACAACGGGAGCCTGCCCGAAATCAAATGGATTGAAGTGGAAACCAAGTTGCAGCAGGCACAACTCATGGTCAGTCAGGCAAAAAGCAACGCAAGTGCAGCTCGCTCAACCGAGAACATAGCTCGCAAAAGTGTTGCCGACACACGCCTCTATGCGCCTACTTCGGGTTATATCTCAGCCAAAATGTGTGATGTGGGGCAGAACGTCCTGCCGGGTGTTCCTGTAGTCAAACTGGTTCAGATTAACCGCGTGAAAGTCAATGTGAGTATTCCTGAGAATGAAATCTCACGTGTCAGTCAAGGTCAGTCGATGGTTGCCGTGGTTGCCGCATTGGACAATAAGCGTTTTAACGCAAGAGTCATAGAGAAAGGGATTGTGGCCGACCCGTTGTCGAGGACCTACATGGTGAAAGCCGTAATAGAAAATCCTAACCACGAGTTGCTGCCGGGCATGATTGCAGGAGTGGTAATGGCTTCGAGCGGTGGCACTGGTATAGAGTCTGTAACACTGCCGGCGACGATAATACAGATTGATGCCGATAGTAAACCGTTTGTTTGGACGGTGACCGATGGGCGAGCAAAGAGAACTTACATCGAGCTAGGGCAAAACATTGGTGACGAGGTTCAAGTAATCAGTGGCTTATGTATGGGTGACCATGTGATATGTGAAGGACATCAGAAGGTGTCAACTGGCATGAAAGTGACGGAGTGAAAGCCATGGAACAGAAACGTAGAATGAACCTCGTGGAATGGGCCATGCGTTATCGCAAGATAGTCATTTTGATAACGTGTGTGCTCATAGCCTTCGGCATATATGGTTTATATGGTATCAGGAAAAATGAGTTCCCCGACATCACCATACGCCAAGGAGTAGTTGTCGTCGTTTATCCCGGCGCATCGGCACTTGAAGTAGAGCAGCAGGTCACAAAACCGCTGGAGGAATATATCTTTACTTACAAGGACGTGAACAAGGAAAAGACAAAATCTTATAGCCGCAACTCGGTGGCTATTATCCAAATAGAACTAAATGATGATATAAAGGACAAGGAAGAATTCTGGTCGAAATTCAAGCACGGCATTGAATCGTTCAAGGGCTCACTGCCACAAGGTGTACTTGCAGTGCAGGTGAACGATGACTTCGGTGACTCATCGGCGATGCTCATAACGATGGAGTCGGATGATAAGACCTATCGTGAACTGAAGGAGTATATGGATAGGTTGAAAGATCGTCTTCGCACTGTGGAGAGTGTGGGTCGCATCACCGTGGTTGGTCAGCAGCAGGAGCAGATATCAGTGTATCTTGACTATGACAGGCTTTCGCACTATGGCATCTCTGACAAGACAATAGCCCTTGCGCTGAAATCTAAAGACTTCTTCACTATGGCGGGCACTCTGAAGAACGGCAACTATGATTCCCCAATCTATGTAAGCCACTCGCTTAACATGGTGAGTGATGTTGAGCAGACGGTTGTTTTTAGCGATCCTCGTGGCACGGTTGTGCGGTTAAAGGATGTTGCAACGGTAAAGCGAGAGTATCCCACACCATCATCCTATATCACCAATAACGGCGTTAAGTGCCTTGTGCTGAGCATTGAGATGAAATCGGGGCGCAGCATTACCGATATGGGAGAAGAAGTATATAAGGTTCTTGATGACTTTGAACCGACACTACCTCCAAGCGTTAAAATGTTTCGTATCACCGATCAGCCTAAAGTGGTGGGTGACTCGGTTGTGGACTTCCTTGAAGAGTTGCTTATTGCTGTTATTGCCGTCATTGTGGTTGTGCTGTTGTTGATGCCCCTGCGAGTGGCATTGGTGGCAGCCTCAACTATTCCCATTACGATCTTTATTTCGTTGGGATTGTTTTTTTCGTTTGACATAGAGCTGAACACAGTGACCTTAGCGGCTCTCATTGTGTCGCTTGGAATGGTGGTTGACAACTCTATCGTCATCATCGACTCCTACATGGAGAAACTGGGAGATGGCGAGTCGCGATGGAAGGCTGCCATTGAGAGTGCCACTCATTTTTTTAAGAGTATCTTCACCGCTACAATGGCTATCTCAATCACGTTCTTTCCCTTTTTATTGACCACAAGAGGCTCAATGAACGATACTGTTCACTACTTCCCGTGGGCAATATTGATTATCTTGCTCGTGTCGCTCGCTGTTGCTGAGCTGGTTGTGCCGTTCTTGCAGTTTTGGTTTATCAGGAAACCAATTGTGACCGCCAAAACTAAAAAACATTTTAATCTCCTTGATTTGATACAGCGCAGCTATGATTGGCTTATAGACTTCTGTTTCAGACACAAATTTATGGTGTGTAGTTTGGCACTCATTTCAATTGTCCTGTCGGCAATTATACTCATCAACTTGCCACAGCGATTGATGCCACTGGCAGAGCGAAACCAGTTTGCAGTAGAGATATATCTTCCAACCGGGACATCGTTAGATAAAACCGTCTCAGTTGCCGACTCGTTAGAATCTATTTTGCGGAAAGATAGCCGCATAGTATCTATAGCTTCGTTCAAAGGAACTGCCTCACCTCGCTTCCACACAGTTTATGCGCCTCAATTCGGTGGCTCAAATTATGCGCAGTTTATTGTTAATACCATATCTCCCAGCGCCACCGAGGAAATTCTTGCCGAGTATAAACCAAAATATGAGGAAAATTATCCCGAAGCCTATGTTCGTTTCAAGCAACTCGATTATGGAGCAGAATCCAACCCCATAGAAGTGCGCTTGACGGGTGAGGATTGGAATGCATTGAAAGCAGCTACCGACACAATTACAAAGCGATTGCGCAACCATCAGAAGTTGAAATTGGTGCGCAACGACATTCAAGAACCGCTGCTGACGACCGAGATATACCTTGACCCTATTAAGTCAGGTCTCATGGGCATATCAAATGCTGATGCCGAAATTTCGATGCTCATGCGGTATAATGCCGATGGACTGCCCATAGGCACCATTTGGCAGGGCGATTACCCAGTTAATGTTTGCCTAAAAGGTTCGCAGGCCAATCTTAACTCACGGCAGAAGTTGGGTGATGAACTAATAGCAGCCATGGGTGGGTTACGCCAAGTGCCTCTTAGGCAGGTCGCCAGCATTAGCCCACGGTGGCAGGATGGGCAGATTTCCCACCGCAACGGGTTGCGCACCACAACGGTGATGAGTGAGGTGCGTGAAGGGTTGAATGTGACCTCAGTGACGATGGAATTACAAAAAGAACTTGCCAAAATGCAAATGCCCGATGGAATCACGCTCTCGTGGGGCGGTGAGATTGCCGAGAACGAAGGTAATCTTCCCACATTGCTTGCGGCACTAGTTATTGCAGTGGTGATTATTTTCTTCTTGCTGGTTTACCACTTCAAACGCATTGCCATAGCCTCATTGTTGTTATTTAGCTTGTCACTCTGTTTCTTCGGTACTGCAGTGGGCATTATGTTCCATGGCGAGGTCACATTCACTTGCTTTCTTGGATTTATATCGCTCATGGGTATTCTGGTGCGTAACGCCATCATCATGTACGACTATGCCGAGGAATTGATTGAGGCTGAGCACTTGGCGCCGAGCGAGGCTATTTACCTGAGTGCCAAGAGGCGAATGCGTCCCATTTTCCTTACTTCGGCTGCCGCTTCGATGGGTGTCATCCCTATGATTATCAGTGGCTCAACACTTTGGGCACCAATGGGTAACGTTATTTTCTATGGCACGC
>CALAVD010000091.1 GCA_937892085.1 uncultured Prevotellaceae bacterium | reverse complement strand
GGGGGGCAGAGTGCAGAGTGGAGAGTTGAGAACCCGATCTACGATCTCCAATCCCCGTTCCACGACCACCAGCTGCCAGCGCCTTGAGCATCATGATGGTGTCCATCTTCTCACGGGTGGCTTTTTCGCCACGTTCCATCAGCGAGTCGAGGGCATTGCGTGTAAAACTACCGCTGGAGTAGCCACGAACCGGGACTCTGATCACCAGGTCGCAGTATTTTTCATTCTCCTGTGACCTGCGGCTCACGTCGCTGCCACCTGAGCGTTCCAGCACATCGATGATTTTGCTATAGCTTTTGACGGTATTGAGTTGGCGGTCAAAATTTATGCCTATGACGATGTCAGCACCCAAATGCCGCGCCACGTCGGCGGCAAAGTTGTTCTTGGCGCCTCCGTCCACCAGTTGCATGTCATTTATTCTCACCGGGGTGAAGACCCCGGGAATCGACATACTCGAGCGCAAGCTTTTCACCAGCGAGCCATGTGTGAGCACCACCTCATCATCAGTGAGAAGGTTGGTGGCGACACAAGCAAACTGCCGGGGCAAATCAGTGAGAAAGTCGATGCTGTCGGTGTAACCGTAGAGGTAGTGCTTAAACGTTTCTTCAATGTTCTCGCCGCGAAGCACGCCACCGGGTTGTGGGTCGATGTTGCCGCGCACATAGAATTCGCGTTTGTAGATATAGGTATTCTTGTCGTCACGCTCGCGCAACGTGAGGTGGCTCGCATCTTTGCTATCGAGGAAAAGCTCGCTCCAGTCCATCTGGCGGAACATCGTGGCGATGTCGTCGCTGCTGTACCCCACACTGTAGAGTGCCCCCACGATGCTCCCCATGCTGGTTCCAACCAACATATCGATAGGCATGCCCGCTTCTTCAAGCACCTTGAGAGCACCCACATGGATGGCACCAAACGCGCCTCCACCGCTGAGCACCACAGCAGCCTTCTTTCGTGAGACAACGCTATCGCTGGTGACAGGGCTCGCCATCAGTGACATCGCTACTAACGACACTAACAATGACAACAATAATCTTTTCATTACTTTAAATTTCACTTTTTAGGAGCTACGTAGCTCATGTGAACACGTTCTATATCGTAACCGCCACCGTCGTACACCTTAACACGCACCAAGTAGTCGCCTGGGTCGGGGCTGTTGCGCTCGCTCATGGAGTCGAGTGTCACGTAATAGACATTGTTGAAGAACCGCTCGTCCCATTTGTGGACATGCCCACAGAAGATTGCGCTGACTCCCCACTTGTCAAACTGATTAAGCAGGAAGTAGGCCTCCTCACGTGGGAAGGTAGAGGCGAACTGCAAGTGCGAAGGCAGGAAGATGTTGGTGTGGCTGAAGACGAAGGTGTATCGGTAATCATTCTCACCGTCGAGCAAGCCTTCCTCGATCAATTCCACCTGACGCTGGCCCAGCGTGCCGCTTGCCGTGTCAAGAAAGATAAAGTGGTCGCGTATTCGACCTCCGTTTTCATTATATCCGCAGATGACATCAAACTCATAAAACGATGAGTGGAAAATATTGCTCCACAACGCCCAGCCGTTGTGAGTGAGGTCGTGGTTGCCCACTACAGGGAAGAATGGGAACTTGATGTCATTGTAATCATAGCCGAACTCGTCGTAAGGGTCGTTTTTCTTAGACCATCTCCCTAAATCATTTTTCACATAGTATTTATTCACATATCGCTCTTTGGCTTCCCGCAAGAGCGAATCAAGAACAATATAGTACTCAGGTTTTGTGTCGGCAATGTCGCCAAGATGGCAATACAGCAAGTCATTATTCTCAAGACCGATGTCAAACATCTCGTCCATTCGCCCGGGGTCGGTAGTCACATGACTGTCACCGCCCACGAGGAATGAATATTCACGTCCTCCACCCTCATCGGGTTGAACAATAATATTGTTTTGGGCATCCATCAGATATTCCTTATAATACAATTCGGACATTTTCACGCGATCTTCCACAGCGGTACCTGCCATGAGCACGCCGATGGGGCTCACTTTCTCGCAGGAAGTTTGTGTAAGTGCCACAAGGACCATTGCCGATGCTATAATAATATATTTTGCTTTCATAATTGAACTTACCATTTATATTTCAAACCTAATTTTACTGAACCCTCATATTTACTTGCCAACTGGCTCATCGAGCCTGCTGGACGGATGTTGAACTCGCCAAACAAGTTCCATTGCTCCTTAACCTTGGCATACCAACGAATGCCCCAGTTGATGTTCCAGTTCTCGTAGTAAAAGTCATCATAGTTGCGGAAGAACAACCCAAGGTTCCACGGATTATTACGGTGACGGATGTTTGCCCCAAAGCCAAAGGTAAACAGCGGCGGCTCGGTATATCCCCATCCCATTACCACATCTCTCTTATGGTAGTGTACGAGAGACTCACCGATGCGAAAGTCAACGTAGGCGCTTTCCCATGTCGCCGACAGGTTGTAGGCCATCTCATGAAACCCATACTTGTGATAGTTGTTATACATGATTTTGCCATCAAAACTGATGTTGCCATACTTGACTGGCAGGCGATAGCCACCCTGCACGTCGATGGAGAAAAGCTGTTTGCCAAACTGCATCTGCACATCACCGCCCACGTGCCAGCGCGGCGTGAGATGCCTGGTATAAGAGGCTTCAAGGCCTCCAAACTTGCCGGTAACAACGTTGCTGCCACCCATCACATAGCCCGAGAGCTCATTCTTGTGCTCTCCGTCATAGGTCTTGTAGGGAATATAGCTGCTTTGAGCCCATCCCAAAGAGACCACCATAGCCAACAATAATAATGTAATAGTTTTTTTTATCATATCGCTATATATTAATGTTTTTCAAAAAGAGATACACAATGCACCGCCCAGAACCCACTGATGCAACGATTTCTTGGTACTCGACACGGCTGGGCGAGTCATATCCCACCCGGCGAGATCCATCAAGAACACCATGTCGGGCGATAGCCCTTCCATCAAACCCAAGGGATGATAGGTGGCCTTAAACGTCTTGCGAGAATAATCATAGTCACAGAACACACGCCAGCAAAAGTTGTTCTTGTGTGCATAGGTCAATGACAACCCTGTGCCCAGTTTCATCGAGTTGGAGGCCGACACGTCAATATAGTCCCATGTGTAATCGGTCACATTGTCCGTTGGCGTGAACATGGGGGCTGTGTCGTCATTCAAGTATTCCACGTTGAATTGCAACTGCTGACCCGAGTAACGAGCATTGATGTCAATGTCGTCCATCACGCTACGGCCAATCAACGCCTTGGCACCTAAGGCAAAACGTGATGAGAGAGGCAAGCTGAAATAGAGTCCGGCATCGGCGGCAAACTCGGTGATGTGGTCGCTCTCAATGGTAAGTGCAATGTTTTGCACTGAGTTGGCAAGCAACGGGTCGCTGAAGAACTGCTGAATGTCGTCCTCCTCACTGATGGCAAACTTGCTCCAGCCGTTGATGGGAGTAGCTTTCACCCTCAACCTACCACCTATGCCGATGTAAGGGTTAAAGAAATAGGCTCCCTCGACTCCCACTACTGTTGCCGAGCGAAACTTGAGATGCAACGGTTCATCGTCGCCTACACTTTCTCCATCAAGTATCTCATCGGGAATGTTGAAATCAAAGGGAGGCAACTCTAAATTCTTATTACCTAATCCAATGCCCATTGAAATAGCGAAGAATGACGGATTGCTGCGCAGGTCGGGATAAACGCTCAGGTCGCCACGCTGCAATCCGCGGTTCTTGAACAGTAAGTCCATCAAGCCATAGCCTAACTCCACCGACAGGATGCCGATGCCGGCACCGCTCAGCACATCACTGATCCAGTGACGGTTGTTCAACACGCGCATCACGCCGGTGGCAGTAGCCACGGTGTAGGCTCCCACGGAGTACCACGGCGACCGTGTCAAGCCATATTCCTTGTGAAGAATAGTTGCGGCCATAAATGCGGTTGCCGTGTGTCCGCTGGGCCAAGAGTTGCGCGTTGAGCCATCGGGGCGCATCTCGCTGGCGGTGTACTTGATGCCATTCACCAGACCCGCCATTATCGCCGACGAAGCGGCGGCCGACGCCCAAAATCGGGGCCAGTCGCTACGGCTCTCCACGCCGCCTATCTTCATGCCTATGGTCAAAGCTAAGGGCAGATACTGAGTGTAGTTGTCAATTTCGTTATGGAAATTATACTTGATGAGACGTATCTTGGTGTTAGGGTTGTTATAGTCCTGGCGGAATGCCGTCTTCTCGCCCTTTGCGATTAGGCCGGCAGCAAACATGGGAATTCCCACCCATGACTGGTCGTCAAGGAACCGATAAGGTTTCACGGCCGGATTGGTGCGGCTCTTGATGAAGTTGAAGTCGGGAGCCTTGGGCGGCTCGTAAAGCGGCGTTGACGGTGAAAAATCATCGAGATTGATATACCTCACACTGTCATTGCTCACTGTATCAACCTCTAACGGGAGATTATCAGCGATAGCCCTAAAACCGCAGCATGGAATCAAAACGACGAGTAGCGTCAGTATTTTTGTAGTCATGAATGTGAACCGTTTAAATTCAGTTAATAATGTCATTGAGGTAGTGGTTTCAATTTACAAGTAAAAAATTAGTCTGATTTTTCGGGAGAAAGCCACTTTTGGGGAAATAAAATTGAGTGTTTTTCCTGGACGTTCATTTAGTTGGCACTGTTTTCTCTCGATGAACTCCTCGCAGTAGCGCAACATGGTCTCGCTGATGATAATGGCCGAGGCGTGCGACACCATCTTCCCACTCGCTCCACAACCAGCGCAACCTGCCAAGATCATCAGGCAAGTTACAACTGCTGCTATTTATATCCCTATCTGGTGCTTCATATCCACTGCTTAAACAAATAAAGTGCAAAGATAAGGATATTTTTTCGAAGCAAGGGATGTTTGGCCCTATTTTTTTCTTTATCTTTTGTCATTGCAACCGGAACCACCGAATTTTGCGGCAGCAAAAGTGAGTGGGGCAGCTGCATGCCGCTCCGCTATGACTTCTACAAAGGGGACTCGCAGAATGAAACTGCTCGACAGCGGTCAGATAAGGCAAGTCAGTGACAAAAGTATATTCAGCGTGAATAATTTGGAGGTGGTTTTGTGAGAAAAAACGCCTCACTATTCCTCTGTTTGAGGAAAAATGCCTACTTTTGTAGCTACAAATCATAAAGATTGGAACTACTCGATGCTCGAAATAGTCCGAAGGGCAAATCTTTCATTAATTGAGTGAAGTGAATATTTTTTTGTCGCATAAACAATGACCATAATCAGAAGTATCACATTTTTAATTTTTGTTGTGCTGCTAACACCTTCGCTTCAAGCGAGGTGCAGCGGCACATGCCAACAGGATTACGCAATTCCCACAACTCCAGATTATAAAGACTCCACACAATGGTACATACAAGACCGACAAGCTGATGCTGACATCTTCTATGTTATTTCAACCGAAACGGGAGATTATCAATCCCCCGAGGGGTACTTCTACCACTATGCCGACACCTATAACGACAGCATTCGCACCGCTCTCAAAGGCGAAATGACAGGTGTGGATTACTTGCTCAGTGGAAATCTCAATTACTATTCCCCATATTACCGCCAATGCACGTTGCAAACATTCGGTGCCGACAGTCTCGTGGCAGAACGCCTTCCATTGGCATTATGGGATGTAGGCAGGGCGTTTAATTATTATACTCAGCATCTTAATAAAGACCGTCCGTTTGTTCTTGTGGGATATAGCCAGGGCGCCATGGCTGTGCTGCAACTATTGCAGGAGATGGACAATGCCACCTATGACCGCATGATTGCGGCTTATGCAATAGGGGTAAACATACCACAGCAGCTACTTGATGCCTGTAATCGCATTGTTCCGGCAAGCGGAGCTGATGACATTGGCGTGACAATATGCTACAACTCTGTTCGTGACCCGAGTTGCGCAATCCAACTTTTGGGTGATGACAATGCGGTGGCAATTAATCCGGTGAATTGGCTTACCGACGCAACACCAGCCATGCTCGTTACGGTGCCCTCACCAAGAATCGCAGAAACGGAGCAGAGAGCCGACACCCTCACTGTGAGTCTCGAGCCGGTGACACATCTGTTGTTAGTGAAAGGGTTTACCGGCACCGATTACATATTACCGCTCATTGGCAAAGACGGCAATTATCATTCACGTGAAATCTGGCTTTATCGGAAACAACTTAGAGAGAACATTGAAATGCGCACAAAAGCTTATTTGCTTAGCCATTGACATAACTTGGTTTTTCTTTTAAGACTTCGATACAACTCCATAATTTTGCGAGAAAATAATTCGCAAGATTATGGAGTTAACTATTGAGTCCTTATTTTTTCAGCAACAAATCATTCTATGCTCTTGAGGTAAAACAATAGGCATTTTGGTGGCAAGTGTTCTTGAAGTGTCGTTATGATTCTCATGTACCATTATCAGTTGTTTATTATGTTTTGCAACAGCCTCCGTTAGCTATCAACATTAAACACAGGATTATGCGGGAGACTCCAACAAACCGTAAAATAGTCACATTCTGTTTTGCGGTATTTACTAATTTTGCAAGCGACAAATCATATCGACATGAAAACAAGAATATTATTAACTCTGATGATTGCCTTAAGCGCAATCAATACAATTCAACCGATTATGGCAAACGAAAAAGTGAAAGAAGACCTGCAACTGGTGCAGGAGTGGGACAAGACGTTCCCCAAGAGTGACAAGGTAAACCACCGCAAAGTGACATTCGTCAACAACTACGGTATCACACTCGCTGCCGACTTATATTTCCCAAAGGAGGCTGCCGCGAAATTAGCGGCAATCGCTGTTAGCGGTCCGTTTGGAGCCGTCAAGGAGCAATGCTCGGGCTTGTATGCCCTGACGATGGCAGAGCGCGGCTTTGTGACACTTGCCTTTGACCCATCATTCACCGGCGAGAGCGGCGGTTATCCACGTCGCACAGCTTCGCCCGACATCAACACCGAGGCCTTCATGGCTGCCGTCGATTTCCTGTCGTCGCTACCCGAAG
>CALAVD010000090.1 GCA_937892085.1 uncultured Prevotellaceae bacterium | reverse complement strand
ACGGAACATATCCGGAGGCGCTTGCATACGTTGAGGAACTAAACAACAGGTACAACTATCAGTTTAAGAAAGGGGAAAAGAATGATCACAATTGAGAAAAGAAGCACAGGAGCGTTCACACCGGCGAATGACGCCGAGGCGAACGGCGAAATCATCGGCAGATGCAACGCGCTGCATGATTATCTCATGACGGAAACAGAGGGCTATTTCTCATACAGTATGCGATTGGTCTGCATCATCATGGGATTTGCCGATGTTATCGTGCCTGGCTTGGGACCACAAAATGTGGAATTGGGACTGAAAAGCACTCCCCACTGGGGCAACTCGTTCTCAATAAAAGCATCGCAAGTGGTGTATGCAGGTGGTGCGATCACAGCTGGCATTAAGATGGCCGAACTGGGTGTGAGAATGGCTGAACTAGACGTGGAGAGAAACCGGCAGGAAGTGAGGTTTGTCATCACAGGAATGTACTTAGACATGTATAAGCTCAATAATCAGATTGCAGTCATAGACCAAAACATCGCTCTCACACAGAGGCTCATAGCTAACATGCAGTCGCGTTATGAGCAAGGGTCCGCTTTGCGCAACGACGTGACTCGTTATGAGGTGCAGATGCAAGATCTGGAGTTGTCGAAGGTAAAGCTGTGTGAGGCAAAGAGCATTATCAATCATCAGTTGACAACCATGCTACATCAGCCATCGGATGCCATCATTGAGCCCGACTCTCTTGCTCTGGCTGTTGAATATGAGGTCCTGAGAGAGGTGGCACCGCAACAGTACTGGCAGGAAACAGCAGTGAACAATCACATCGGGCTTAAGCAGGCAACGGTATCTACCGAGATTGCCCAGCAAAAGATTGTGGTGGCTAGGGCCGAAGCATTGCCCAAAATTGCAGTTGTGGCCGAGAATAATTTCTTTGGTCCGTTTACTAATGACTTGGTTCCTGTGAACGTCAATGTTAATACTTGGTTCGTTGGGGCGGGGGTGCGATATAACTTGAGTAGCCTGTGGAAAAACAAGAGCCGTGTTGCACATGCGCGCATCGAGGCCGATAAGTTGCGTAGGCAAGAGTCGCTAGTTCGCGAGGCAATAGAGGACGGAGTGCACGCATGCTATTCAAAAATTCTCACATCAATCACCGAGGTGTCGACCCAAGAGAAACAAGTGGAACTTGCAGCTCAAAACTATAAGGTGGTGAAGAACAGGTATCAAAACGGGTTGGCACTGATCACCGATATGCTCGATGCATCTAACTTGCTGCTGGCAGCCGAAATGTCGCTGGTGAATGCCCGCACCCAGCTGCTTTACAACTATTTCACGCTTAGATATCAGACTAATACTTTATAGTGTAGCAACTGTTGATGTTGTAAATGTAACTTGTGAACTTGTAGTGGTAACGTCATTCCATTGTCCTATTGCATATTGCTGTATTTTTGTTTTTTATATTAGTAAACTTCGATTCTTTAGATATATTTTTATTTGTCTCATATTCATAGTATAAGATTAACAAGGAAAAATCACTGCTGAATATTGAACTCAAGAATTCTATGTCATTCTTAATTGTATCATGAAATATTTGATAGTCTTCCAATTGGAAAACATTATGGTTATTATTTGTGTCAATAATGAAAGATTCCTTACTTGGTGATATAATGAAAGAATCTCTATCCTTTGAAGATAATTCTTTAAGGAATCTTTTTTTGTCAGTTACAAATCGCATTAATTCCCAGTAGTTATAAAAGTCTCTTGGCACATTTTCTATAAATGGATTTTTACTCACAAATATCAATATTTCTTTCAAATTATTTATTTTTATTTTAAAAACACCTAATAAAACGCAAAGAAAAGAATTTATGTTTTCATAATTAATATGATTAAAATATCTTTTTATTAGATCATTAAAATCATCATTATTACTATTAATATCTGTATGCAATTCTATCAATAATTTATTGTCATATGTCTTGAAAATCAAATTATTTAATTTTTTGAAAAAAATCCTTTTCGAATTTGTCATTAATAATGATAAAGATTTATGTGATAATAAGCTATTAATTATATCATACTTATTGACTTTGTATAAATTGATTGTTTCTATAGAATCATTAACAAATAACGGAGTTATAAAAATATTTGCATCTCCACAATAACTAAAAGAAAATAGATCATTATCTAATTTATCAATGAACATTGATTTGGAATTTAATTTAAAAAAGTTGTATGTAGAATTTAAATTGGAGTTATCATCTTCTTCATTGTTTTCATTTGTATCAGAGACAATGTCATTAATATTCAGTATAGTATTAACATAATTGTCACTATTGTCATTTTCTGATGTGAGATTATTATAAGCTGACTCTATAGATAAAAAATCGTTTTTGCTTCTAAAGTGATAAGTTTTTTCTTCCATATTTTTATAGACAATGGATAAACCTGCTGTCGTTGCATGAAGTATAAAATCCAAAGTATCCAAAATATAATCTTCTAAGACATAATCAATATATGAATAAAAGCTATAAATAGACTTTGTATGCTTAGTGGTCATAGATGCTATTAAATTACTATCTTTAGGAAAAGAAACATTTCCAAAGAAGCAGCCAAACCCACATAGACATTTAAATATAAATCCTATAAAAGTTTCATTTAAATAATAATAATAAAATCCACTGAGAAAAATTTTAAAAATAAATAAATATGAATCACTTAGAGATAAAAAGAAGAACAATACTTGAATAATTTTAGAAATATTTGCAACTTTTTTTAATATAGGAATAAAAAGAAGAATTATTGCAAAGGCTAAATAAAAGCTATTGGCAATTAAAAGACATAAATTTGTATATTTTAAATGTAATAAGGATTTTTCTTTTAAGTTTAGGTAAAATAACTTAATTTTAAAGTAAAGATATAATAAACCAAAGAAAGTAATTATTATGAATGGAGTTAATATTACATTTTTAGTTATAGATACATCGAAATAATCACTTTCTGTTAAAGCAAAAAAATAATCATATATATTATTTAATTCTTTTTGGAAAAAATAAGGAATAAAAGTTATTAATAAACTTATGATAAAACTAATAAGAAAGTGATAATAAATATTATATTTATTATTAATCATATATTTTATTACATAACACGGATTTCTAATAGCTTTGAATTGTTCTACATTAATTGCAATTTGTAAATTATACAACAAAGATATATAAAGACAAGATAAAGTACTTGTTGAATAATTATATTCTTTATCTATATCATATATTTGTTTATGAATAGAAAAAAATAGAAATAAAGAAAAAATTACTGCAAGAAATATAAGATCGGAAG
>CALAVD010000089.1 GCA_937892085.1 uncultured Prevotellaceae bacterium | reverse complement strand
GCGGGGATGTTCGACGACCAGCGTTTCGCCATGTCGCTGCTCAACAATATCTTGGGCGGTCCGGGCATGAACTCGCTCTTGAATGTGAGCTTGAGAGAGAAGCGAGGACTGGTATATACCGTGGAGTCGTCGCTCGTGACCTTCGCCGATTGTGGCATGATGCAGATTTACTTAGGCTGTGAGCACGACAAACTCAAGAAAGCGTTGAAGCTCATAGACAACACCATCGACTCACTGGCGCAGGCTCCGCTGAGCGACCGACGCCTCGACGCCTACAAGCGGCAGTACTGCGGGCAGCTCCTTGTCGCCAGCGACAACGCCGAGTTCTTGGCGATGGGGGCGGGTAGGGGACTGCTATACTATAACCGCGTGAGCACCTTGCAGGACAACATCGATTGCATCCTCGGTGTCACCCCAGCTCAGCTCCAGCAAGCCGCCCAGCAACTGACAATGGAAAAATGCTCAGTGCTCACCTTCAGGTAAAATGAAATTGGGGACGGTTCTCTTTTAGTTCATTTTTCTTTGTGAGATTTTTTAGATAATCAATAAAACAATCCATAAAGCAATTTTAGAAATCACTTTTTGGCATTTTTATTGCAGCAAAACTAAAAAAAATAATTATTTTTGTGGCTTGAAACGTATTATTGAATATTAATCACTAAATATACACACATTATGGAAGATGTAAAAACTTATCTTGATGCAGCCGAGAAGAGAATGGACGAGGCTGTGGCTTATCTCGACGAGACCTTGTCGCGCGTGCGCGCCGGCAAAGCAAATCCCAAAATCCTTGAGCCCGTGAAGGTGGAATACTATGGCTCGATGATGCCCATTGCCAACGTTGCCAACGTGGCGGTGCCCGATGCCCGCAGCATCACTATCACCCCGTGGGAGAAACCTATGATCAAAGTTATTGAGAAGGCTATTCTCGACTCCAACATCGGCATCACCCCCGAGAACAACGGCGAGATTATCCGCTTGAATTTCCCGCCACTGACCGAGGAGCGCCGCAAGCAACTCGTGAAAGACGCCAAGGCCGAGACTGAGAAGGCAAAGGTGAGCGTGCGCAACGCGCGCCGCGAGATGATTGAGGGCTTGAAGAAAGCTGTGAAGAACGGTATGCCCGAGGATGCCCAGAAGGACGGCGAGGAGCAAGTGCAGAAGCTCCACGACAAGTTCCTCAAGAAAATCGACGAGGTGTTTGCCGCTAAGGAGAAGGAAATCCTCACTGTATAGAAAGCTGACTCAAAATCACATCATAACCTGCACGCCACCAAGGTGAGTGCAGGTTTCTTTTTTAATTCCTAATATTTCCTTTAACCTGAATCGGTCATAAATAGACACAAAAAACCAACCTTTCGTCGCCTAATGATTGATTTGGGTTTAATTCCCTTTCCTCTTTTAAAAATAATGTGTAACTTTGCACGGTTTTTGTGAAATCGGCACAATGACTAAATAGACGAGAGAGTTGTTGTGGCAAAGTGGCGATAAATACAATTTGTTTGTAGGCTTCTAACAATACAGCGATGTCACTTTTGTCAAACAAAAACAACCAAACCAAACAAAACCTACAAGAAAAAATATATAACATAAATTGTTGAATTTGTTCTTCTTTGCCCAGTGTTTGTTTGAAAATAATGCGATTAAAAACATGGTTGCTGAATAGTTGTCAACTTGTTAACTAAAACTAAAAAATAAACTAAATCAAGAAGTAAAATGATTTATCCTATTATCACAGCCCAGGAGGCTGCCGAGTTTGTCAAGAATGGTGACAACGTGGGCGTATCGGGATTTACCGCGCCAGGCTGCCCCAAGGCAGTAGCTCCTTTCATCGCCGCCAAGGCTCGTCGCGAGCATGAGGCTGGCCGTGAGTTTAAAATCAACATCTTCAGCGGAGCATCGACCAACGACTTCATCGATGGCGAGCTCACCCGCGCCGAGGCTATCAACTACCGCTCGCCTTACCAGTCGCACCCCGACTTGCGCAAGGCTATCAACAACGGTACCATCCACTACAACGACCGCCACTTGAGCGAGCTCTCGCAGGAGTTCCGCTACAACTACTACGGCAAGATGGATGTCGCCATCGTTGAGGCGCAGAGCATCAGCGACGACGGCGAGATCGTGCTGGGCACATCGGTGGGCTGCACTCCCACCTGGCTAATGTGCGCCGAGAAAGTCATCATCGAGCTTAACGACCAGCTCCCCGAGAGCATCCGTGGCTTGCACGACATCTACATCCCTCTCGACCCGCCCAACCGTCGTGAGATACCCATCTACACCCCTCACGACCGTGCCGGTTCGCCCACAGCCCATGTTGACCCCAAGAAGGTGGTGGGCGTGGTGAAAACATCGTTCCAGCTCGGTAAAGACGACGCTTTCACTCCCGTTGACGATACCACTCGCCAGATTGGTCACAACGTGGTGCAGTTCCTTATCAACGAGATGAAAAACAATCGCATCCCCAAGTCGTTCCTGCCATTGCAGAGCGGAGTGGGCAACATCGCCAACGCTGTGCTCGACAGCCTTGAGGAGAGCGACGAGATACCACCCTTCGAGGTTTATACCGAGGTGATGCAAGACACCTTCGTCAAGCTGCTGCTGCATGGTCATTGCAAGTTTGTGAGCACATGCTCGCTCACCCTCTCGCACGAGACTATGGCAGAGTTCTTTGCTAACATCGACAAGCTTCACGACAAGGTGCTCATGCGCCCCAGTGAAATCAGCAACAACCCTGAGGTGATACGCCGACTGGGTGTAGTGTCGATGAACACTGCTATCGAGGCCGACATCTTTGGTAACATCAACTCGTCGCACGTGAGCGGCACGCGCCTGATGAACGGCATAGGCGGCAGCGGCGACTTCACCCGCAATGCTTACACCAGCATCTTCATGTGTCCGTCAATCAAGAAAGACGACTGCATCTCGACTATCGTGCCTATGTGTACACACATCGACCACACTATCCATAGTGCCGACATCATC
>CALAVD010000088.1 GCA_937892085.1 uncultured Prevotellaceae bacterium | reverse complement strand
ACAAAAACAACCAAGAACCCATCTCAACATTTTATTAATTTATAGAACCCACCTTTAATATTTTTAAAATCAACTTGTTGACTTTGCATGTTTTTTTACCAAGGCTCTAATCGGCACGCAGGGCTTCGGGGGTCCAGCTCTCGGGGTTCTCGTGCCAAAGCTCGAGGGTATCGACATCCTCGTCTTTGATATATTTGGTAGCCAAGGCAGCCTCTATCATCGCATGGTAATTAGTGAGAGTGATAAGCTTAAGCTCCTCCTCCTTAAATGCCAACAGCGCCTGCTCGAAGTCGTAGGTGAACATCGCCACCATGCCCATCACGTCGCCTCCGGCGAGCTGCATCTCGTGGAGCGCCTTGATGGCGTTGTTGCCGGTAGATACCAAATCCTCGATGAGCACCACCTTCTGGCCAGGCTCGAAATTGCCCTCTATCAGGTTCTCCAAGCCATGATCTTTAGGCACGTCGCGCACATAGACAAACGGCAGTCCCAGCGTGTCGGCAACAAGAGCGCCCATCGCTATAGAGCCCATCGCCACACTCGCCACCACCTGGGCATCGGGGAAGTTCTCAAGGATCAGCCTCGAGAGCTCCACCTTCACAAAGCGCCGCATGTCGGGGTAAGAGAGCACTATCTTGTTGTCGTTATAGATAGGTGCGTTCCAGCCGTTTCCCCACACAAAGGGCTGCTCGGGCTGCAGCATTATCGAGTTTATCTTCAGCAGTTTCTTTGCCAGTGTCAAGTCTAAACTGTCCATCTTTTAAAAATCTAACGTTATGAAAATTTGCACAAAAGTATAAAAATAAGCCTAACAGATAAAATAATTCGTCACAAATTATGTGTTTTTATCCATTTTTTGTAATTTTGCAGTATGAAGCAGGAAATCAAAAACAGGATACGTGCCAGAGCGACAGCCACTTTGTCGGTTTTAGCGGTGGCTCTGCTCGCCGTTCTATGCTATGCCATTCCCATAGGGCAAGACAACTCCCGCCGCAGCACCGCAACTACCGAGAACCGCATCAAGGTGCGAGGCGGTGGCGCAGGGCTTAACGCCTTGTACCGCTTCAAAGATGTGAACGACACCCAGCTTGTTGCCGCTCAGCAGTTTGGCATCGAGCCCCTGAGCTCACGCGACGGCGTTGACAGCATCGCCTCGCAGCTCATCAAGATAGAGTCGTCCCACGCTTTCAGGGTAGATAGCCTCACCCACTCGGTGCCCTACCTCACCTCCGGTGCCAGCGAGTTGCTCAACACCATAGCCACCAATTTCCAGGCCAAGCTGCAAGAGCAAGGCTTGGCGCAATATCAGTTTATCGTCACCTCGTTGCTGCGCACTAACGACGACGTGCGCCGCCTGCGCCGCGTGAACCGCAACGCCGTCAGGAACAGCTGCCACATGTACGGCACCACCTTCGACATCGCCTACAACTGCTTTGAGAAGATTGACAGCTTGCCCGACTTCGAGGGCACCGATGCCAGCTATAAAGTGCTTGTCAACGCCTTAGGCGAGACGCTGAAAGAGCTGCGCGACGAGGGCCGCTGCTATGTGAAATTTGAGCGTGGACAGCCCTGCTACCACATCACCACACGACAATAACAATTCAACCATATTATTAACCCTTTAAATTCGTTTTAATATGAAAAAGTATTTAGCCGAAATGGTGGGCACCATGGTGCTCGTGTTACTTGGTTGCGGCACTGCCGTGAGCCTTAATTGTGGAGTTGATACCGCATCGGTAGTTGGCACTGCCATGGCATTTGGCTTGGCGGTAGTAGCGATGGCCTACACCATTGGTGGCATCAGCGGTTGCCACATCAATCCCGCAATCACCTTAGGATGCTTCCTGACAAAGCGCATCAACGCTAAAGATTGCGCCATGTACATGATTTTCCAAGTGATTGGCGCGTTCATCGGCTCCGCCATCCTCTATGCGTTTGTCTCTACAGCGACAACAGATTTCGGTGGCACCACTACCGGCGCCAACACCGTTGCCGGTGCTGGCACTCAAATCGCCGGTCTCATTGTTGAGATTGTGCTCACCTGCATCTTTGTCCTCGTTGTGCTTGGCGCAACAGCAAAGACCAATGGCGCTACCAACAACTTCGCAGGTCTTGCCATCGGTTTGAGCCTTATTCTCATCCACTTGGTGGGCATCCACTACACCGGCACCAGCGTAAACCCCGCTCGCTCTATCGCTCCCGCCGTGTTTGAGTGTGGCGATGCGATGAATGACTTGTGGGTATTCATCGTTGGTCCGTTCGTTGGCGCAGCCCTTGCTGCTTGCATCTGGATGATTATTGATCCCATCTGCTGCAAATGCAAGAAAGAGAAAGAGGAGAAAGAGGACTAAACACTGCCTCTAAAAGTCATTTAAAAATCCCTCGCGACAACTTGCGAGGGATTTTTTGCAAATGCCATTTCTTGTTATTGTTTTGGATAAATCAGGCGGCGTCGAGGCAATAAAAATGAAAATCTTCGCTTTTCATTTTGTATTTCTCCCGGCTTGCACTAATTTTGCAGCATGAAAGTAAAAATACTGATAACCATAACCCTGATTCTCTCCGCCTTAATGATAGGGGGCTGCAAGGGGGACAACAAACCTGCGACAAAGCCCAAAGTGTCGAACCTCAAAGAGAAAGCCATAGAAGTGGCTACTCAAGCTGCAAAGCAGTTAGTAGAAACCGACCACACCGATACCTTAGCGATGCAAAACTGCATCCTCGAGGCTAAGGCGCTGCAAGCCGAGTTCCAGCTTGCCGATGACTCCATAGCCATCGCCAGCTTTAACAAGGCCTACAAAGCCTATCTTAAAGAAAATGACCCTAAGCTCGCTAAGGAAATCTTTGCCGAGCGTCCCAAAAACCTCCCTGAAGACGCTGAATGGGATGAATTTGAAGAATTAGAAGAAGATTAGTAATCAACGGTTTTTTGAGCCATGCACAACTACAACTTTTACCTCGACCTTGTAAACAAGGCTATCAACAACATAAACTATCCTAAGCAGCCAGCGCATCTCTATGAGCCAATAGCTTACACTATGGGGCTTGGAGGCAAGCGAATAAGACCAGTACTCACCCTTATGACCTGCGAAGCGATGGGTGGCGACATCGACAAAGCAATCAATGCCGCACTCGGCATTGAGCTGTTCCACAATTTCACGCTCCTACACGACGACGTAATGGACAACGCTGACGTGCGCCGCGGCAAACCCACCGTACACCGCCGCTGGGACCAGAATGTGGCAATTCTAAGCGGCGACACCATGCTGCAAATGGCTGCTCAGGCCATCACGCGCGTCGATGCCGACATCGTGCAGCCACTGCTCCAGCTCTTCAACGACACCGCCATACAAGTGTATGAGGGTCAACAGTATGACATGGATTACGAGTCTCGTAACGACGTGACAGTCGAGGAATATATCAAGATGATTCGCCTGAAAACTTCGGTGCTCTTAGGATGCGCATGTAAGGCTGGTGCCATCGTGGCGCGCACCGACGACGAGAATGCCAACAGCATCTACGACATGGCGGTCAACCTTGGTATAGCCTTCCAGCTGCAAGACGACTACCTCGACGTGTGGGGCGACCCTGCCACCTTCGGCAAGGAGATAGGCGGCGACATCGCCAACAACAAGAAGACTTTCCTGCTCATCAACGCCATAGACCACGCTGCCGGCAACGAAGCCAAGGAGCTCAACCGCTGGCTCACCGACGCCAACGCCCCTAAGCAAGAGAAAATCAAGGCGGTAACTGCCCTCTACGAGAGGTTAGGGCTGAAAGACCTTGCACGAAATGCCATCGTTAAATATTCACATGAAGCGCTCGACCTGCTCCATGAGACCAAGATGAGCTATGACGCCTACAAGCAATTTGAGGCAGTAATCGAGAACCTCGTAAACCGAGAGAAATAGTTTTTTAGTTTTAGCTATTATAGCTTATATAGAACTTCTATAATATCTATTAGGCAAGGTTCTCTTAACACTTATCCATGATTGATTCTCACAGCCACTTGTATTGCAGCGACTTCGACGACGACCGCAGCGAGGTGATAGCGCGGGCGCTCGAAGCTGGTGTGCAGCACATCATCCTGCCCAACGAGAACTTGGAGAGCGTGCCGCGCGTGGTGGCGATGCACAACCACTACCCCGCATGCACCTCGATAGCGCTGGGGCTGCATCCCGAGGATGTTGACGAGAACTATGAGCAGCAGTTGGCTGCTATGCGTCCTCTGCTCGACAAGTATCACCCCGTGGCAGTGGGAGAGATAGGCATCGACCTCTATTGGGACAAAACGTGGCGCGAGCAGCAAATGGGGGCTCTCGACACACAGTTGCACTGGTGCAAAGAGCTTGACATTCCTTTCATTATGCACTGCCGCGACGCTCTCGACGAGATACTTAGCGTGATGGACAACTTCGGCGAACCGCTGCCGCACGGCGTGTTTCACAGTTTCACCGGCACGCCACAGGAGGTGGAGAAGGTGCGAGAGCGCGGCGACTTCTACTTTGGCGTGAACGGCATCGTCACCTTCAAGAAGAGCAATGTGAAGGACATCTTGCCGGTGGTGGGTCTCGACCGACTGCTATTGGAAACCGACTCGCCCTACCTGGCACCTGTGCCTCACCGCGGCAAGCGCAACGAGAGCGCTTTTGTGCCGCATGTGTGCCACTTCGTCGCCCAGCAGCTCAACGTGAGCGACCAGGAAGTGGAAGCCGCCACCACCCGCAACGCAATATCCCTCTTTAAACTAAAAATCGCATAACACGCAATTGCCTCGTCAGCTCGTCAGCTAAATTTATGAAAAACACGCTATTCTCACTTATATTGCTCGTGATGAGCGCACTCACCGCCAGCGCCAACTATTCGGGCACCCTGCCAGTAATGTTCATTAACACCGATGGCGGCGCACCCATTACGTCAAAGGAAGACTACATCTATGCCGAGTATTACATCGACAATATGGGCATCGAGGGCATGGAGGACATTGGCACAGAAGACACGCCGGAATTGTTGCAGATTCGCGGACGCGGCAACTACACCTGGACGGGTTTCGACAAAAAACCTTACAGGCTGAAACTCGACTCTAAACAGCCACTCCTGGGCATGAAGTGCAACAAGCACTGGGCACTGCTTGCTCACGCCGACGACTATTTGGGATTTTTGCGTAACACCGTGGGATTTGAACTGAGCCGACGACTTGGCATGGAATGGACACCGTCGCAACAACCCGTGGAAGTGGTGCTCAACGGCGACTACATAGGACTTTACATGCTCACCGAGATAATTCGCGTGGACCCCGACCGTGTGAACGTCACCGAGCAAGCCGACTACGAAACCAACCCGTTTGCTGTGACCGGTGGATGGCTGGTGGAAATCGACAACTATCAGGAGGAAGAGCAGATACGCACCGTGGAAGGCAACGGCAAGAGCTTGTGGGCAACCTACAAGTCACCCGAGCACCTCAGCGATGAGCAGCGCACCTACCTCACGGGACTCATCAACAGCGCCAACGCCGCCATCTATGTCACCGACAAGACCAACAACGGCTGGGAGAACTTTATCGACCCCGATGAGCTGGCACGTTTCTACCTGGTGCAGGAACTGCTCGACGACACCGAGTCGTTTCACGGCAGCTGCTTTTTTCACAAAGAAAACGGCAATGACGCAAAAATCATGTTCGGACCCGTGTGGGACTTTGGCAACGCCTTCCATCGCGGCACCGACCGCTTTATCTACGACCGCCCGGCATTCAACCAGACGTGGATTGGCGAGATTGCCAAGTTCCCTCATTTCCAAGAGGTTGTAAAGAAGCATTGGGACCGCTTCGAACTGATGCATTACAGCGAGATGGACGCCTTTATCGATGCTTTCATCGACCAGATTTACCAGGCGGCTATGAGCGACGCCTCACGATGGCCACAATATGGCAACCCCGACATCCTCAACGACCGTAACACCTTCAAGAGCTACTTCCACAACAAGCACAACTGGCTCGCCAGCCAGTGGGGAGAACCCGAGGCAGTGACGGGCGACGTAAATCTCGACGGGGCAGTGACAGCCGCCGACATCACCCTGATTTACGACATCTTGCTCGGCTCCTATCAGCCGCCTGTTGAAGAAACCGCCATTGTCATCAATGTGCAGTGCGACACGGCACCCTACCTCTATGCCTGGGTTTATATCAATGGGCAGAACACTGTGCTCAACGGCGACTGGCCTGGGACACAGATGACTGAGACACGCACCACACCCGACGGCATCACGTGGTGGACACACCGCTTTGATGTGGATTATCCCGCCATCAACATCATCCTCAACGCCGGCAGCAGCCGTCACCAGACTCCCAACATCGAAGGCCTAAGCCCTGGAAACCACTATTTCATCTACGACGGCAATAAGTCCTACCAAGTCGTGACCTATTAATGAATGCGGAGCAGGGAACAAGGAGTGGGGTTCAGAAAAATCAGATTAATCCGCAGTTTCTCCAAAGAATGCGAAGCAGGGAGCGGCACTATTCAATCAAAGCAGCTTTTCTTGGTATCGTAAGTTTCTGGCCTAATTGGATTTTGTCGTTTTTGATGGAGGGGTTGGCATTCTTGATGTCTTGCACCGACACACCATATTGCTTGGCGATTTTGTTGAGGCTGTCGCCGCGTTTCACCTCATAGATGATAGGCTTGGAGGCTTCTATTCGTGCCGCTTCGAGCACCTCGCGCTCTGCCTTCTCCTTTGCGGCAAGCTCAGCAGCCTCTTGGGCAGCGCGCTCAGCTTCCTCCGTTGCCTGTCGTGCCGCCTCTTCACGAGCAACACGCTCTGCCTCAAGCTGTTCCACCTGCTCATATTCCTCAGGATAAATCAGCAGTGTGCCAATCTCATTCCCCTTAGTATCAACATAGAGGTATCGCATAAGTTTGCGCTCACGCTTTGCCGCAGCGAGCAGGAGGTTGAACTTCAGCGCCTCGGGAGCCTGACGGAACCATGCGTCGCGCTTAGTCATCACAAAAGCCGGCACGTTCACACTCTCCTTCGTGATATAAGGCACTGTTACTTTAAGGGTTAGCGTAGCGGTATCGGGAGCCATTTCCACCCCACTGAGGTGCTCATTGTTGCCAATGGGCAGGTGATGCTTCGCCACCACCGCTTGTGCGGCTTGCACCATGAGCGATGTGGAGTTGAGCGGCGTCACGTTGGCCTTGCATTTCAGCGTTCCCACTATGCGGCCTATGAGCGACGGCTCGCCAGTGCGGTGCGCCGTTATCACGAGAAAGGTACCATAGCCGGCGTTAAACGCCAGGGCCTCACACTCGTAGGTGTAGTTGTTCGACGACTTCTTAAACCCCACGCTCTGAGCATCAAATCCCGCTATTGTGGAGTAATAGATGCCGGTGAAGTCGGTCGCCGCATGGCAAAAGATGTCCTTTTTCTCCACCACTTGCTTCTGGAGGTAGAGGGTAGGGTCAAACGCTCCCTCGATGTAGTCGATGCGTGCCAATTCCAGGGTGGAGCCCCGGGCATCGAGACGCGTCACATCCACGCGCGCGCCGTAGGGTCGCAGCGCGTCATCATTGGCAAGGAACCAACTGTCGTCGGGTGTAGAAACGGTGAAAAACTCATTCTCCACCGTGGCAGCCAGCCCCGTCATCGCCACCACTGCCATCATAGTCACTAAGAGTCGTCGCATCATAATAAACTTTTTTATGGTGGGTTCTATAAATTAACTTGAGGTGTTTTTGATTTATTTTCGAGCAGATGC